>NZ_JBFRDQ010000248.1:0-5269 GCF_052113865.1 Allobosea sp. TAB14
GGCTTCTGATGTCTCGTCGTGGATCAGCGCGAGCTTGCCGTTGTGGCGAACGACCCTGCCATCCCCTCTGACGGGAAAGCCCCGCATCTCGACGGGGTAGCCGGCCAACTCTCCTCGACACACTTTGGTGTGAAGCATCGTTGGGCTTGAGTGCATTGGGGGAGTCTTGTTCGCTAAGTCCCGGACCATTTTCTCAACGGTCCTGTCGGCGGTCGGAGCCTTTGAGAGATCAGCGACGGCCTCGGTGATGAAGACCGGGCAGATGACCACACTGTAAAGTGCGTCGAACACAGCGGCCTGATCCGGGCTCAGCATTTGAAGGAACGACTTATCGAAAAGTGTGATTGGCCCCATAGAACATCCCCCTTTTGATAGAGCTATCTGAACTCCCTCACTGCGAATAGGTGCCTCCCTGCGCCGCCGAAGCTCATTTGATTGCGGGAGGCGATCCCCTGGAGAAGCCATAAGACGCCGGGGCTCCAAACATGAAGTCACTTCACTCTTCGTCGCCGCCCCCCGGAGCCATCGCCCGGTGCGCCCTGATCTTGTCCTTCAAGATCGCCTCACGGACCTCGGGTTTTCCTCGCCAACCTGATGTTCCGCCGCCTGCCGGCAAACTGTGGTTCCGCAATGGTGGCGATAAGGGTTCCTGTGTAAGGGCTCCGAAGCAGGCGTTGCCTGTCGAAGTGCGGGGGGAAGTGAATGTCCGCGAAGCGCGAGGGTTTCGCCGTCAATAGAGCAGGGTTGCCGGCTGACTTCCCAACGCAAGCGCACAGTCCTCGGTTTTGGGAGGAACTGGGACGCGCGGTCGCGACGTTCGGGTTTCTTGAGGAGGTGTTGGGAAAGGCTATTTTCTCTTTCACCGCGACCCGCAGCTATCCCGAAGACGAGATTGAAGCTGCTTATGAGAAGTGGCTTCCGACGCTGGAACAGGCCCTATCGGATGCGTTGGGGAGCCTCATCGTCTCCTACGGCAAAGCGGTGAAGGCGCACGGCGCGGCCACGATCACGAACATAGACGACCTGCTGGCCGACCTTCGCGCCGCGTCCAAGTTGAGGAACGTGCTCTGCCACGGGTCGTGGCGCATGCCTGACGCTCAGGGCAAATCGGTGCCCCTGTTCCTCAACCGCGAGAAAGAGGTCTTCGAAACTCCGATTGACGAAGCCTATCTCCGGCAAGTTAGGCAGCACGTTGTTGAGCTGATATGCGCGGTTATTGACACGGTGACGCGAATTGGCTGGCAGTTTCCCGGCTCTAGCGGCCCCGGCCTAGCGATCCTCCGATAATCTCGCGCGTAGCTTGGGAAGGCCCCGGCAGGCCGGCCGAAAGTGTTGCGGAAGGGCGTGGCTAGCGAGGGCGTGCCGGATGCCGCTGGAGCCTGACGACTGACAGCGGGAAGCGCCTAGCCGGGAAGGGGTAATGCCCCGGTTTTCAGCTGTGCCAGCGCAGCAGCATCATAGGGCGCGAAGACCGGACCTACGGTCTCGTTCTCCCGGACAGTGAGCTTTGCGGCCACTCCGAGCGGAGCCATCAGGGACCATGCGGTTTCCCCTTCGCGCGTCATGGAGATGACGGAGGCAGGGGCATGGCCTTCCTGAAGAAGGACCCGAGCGGCGGAGGGAAGTGGCGTGCGGGTGGAGCAAAGGACCCGGCCGGTGGCGTCAGTGACCGTGTAGAGGGCATTGAACTCGCCCTTACGGTTCCGAGGGGTTTTGTGGAAGGTAAGGTGGATTTCAGGTGTGGCTGTCATGGAAATGGAAAGGCCCGCCAAGCTGGGAAGCCGGGCGGGCCTGAGAAATGCAGGGGACGTCAGTTTTGGGTTTGCGGCGATAAGGATCAGCGCCTTGGCAATGCGCCGATTTTCCGACGCTTTCGACTCGATCGCTTGAAGCTCCTGACAATTGCCCAGCCCTCCGGGCCGAGGGCATGGACCTCTGCTCTAGCCTTGGCTCTGGCCGCGATGGCGTCCAGTTCCGCCGCAGCGGCGCAATCGACTGGAGCTAGCTTGCTCTCGGAGTGCATCGCGAAGAGTTCTGCGATGACGATGGAGAGGTTCGTAGCTTCCGGCGTCCGCGCCTTGCTGATGATAAAGGCGGCTTGGGCGCGGCTGAGGCTGTATTCGGTGACCTGACGCTTGGCCCCCTTGCCGGCTTCGATCATGACGCCAGATTGGCGTAGTGATCCCATTGCCTCCAATGCCGAGGCATGGCGCTTGATCAGCTTTCGGATGTCGGCCGGTTTCGAATAGCCGAGCCGTTCGGACAGTACGACATCGCGGACGGTTGTCTCAGCTTCAGTAGGGTTGGAGGTAAGCGGTTTGGGGTCTTTAATCGTGAGGATCGAGTTCATGGCGGTGATTGTCTCGTGAGCAAAAGAAAACCCGCCACGGAGGCGGGTCGGTGTGGGCGGTTCAGTGCGGGCGGCAATCAGCGAGATTTGCCATCAAGGACGGCTGCGCCTGATTTCGGCCACCACAGTAGCTGGGCCCTCTGCGATGGGCCTGTATCCGGGAGGGGTGTAACGGGAAACCGTGATCCGAAGGCGGGAGTGTGGTCCTGCCCTCATCTCCGCCACCCGGCTCCCGCAGGGGCGTTCGGCCGGCGATCATCGCGACCGTATCGGGGCTTGGTCTCCTTCAGCTGATTAGTGGTGAGGTTTCTGCGGCGGAGGTCTGTCAGGTCGCCGTTGGTGTGAGTGACGCGGATGGCTCGATGGCCCTTGCCGGCGATCCGGAGGATGATGCGGGAGACCTTCGCGTACCGTGCGGTCCCGCTGTAGGTCGTCACGTAGCCGTGGTGGAGATGCCAGTTTAGCGAGAAGCCTGCGGAGCGGACCCGTTGGTAGTCGTCAGGGGCGATGAGGGCGAACCTGTCGGAGTTCGCTAGGGGGACTTGCAGGAGCGGTGAGGAGTCTGCGGGGTCCGCTGTTGGGATTGGTGGCCGGAGGGCCTCGTGTTTCATGGATGGGTGTGTCCTACGGTTACGGATGAGAAAAGGCAGGAGACAGATGCAAACAGAGACACGCGCGAATAAGCGCGGCCGACCTGCCTGAAGGTGTCTGAAGGGGGTTGCGAGAGGGCCTTGGAACCTTAGGGCTCCGCCCTTCGGCATCGACCACCCTGAAGGGGAAGACCATCCAAGGGAGGAGGAAGACCGGGGTCAGGGATGATCAGAGAAGGTGGATTCACTCCACTTTTCATCGACCTGCTTAGGGAGGGTTATAGGTGAACCTGAAGGAAGAGCTGCAAGATAGACCTAAAGAGAGAGGATAAGAGGAAGAAGTAAGGAACAACCTTAAGTCTCTCCTGCAGGGACCTTCAGGTATCCTTCTACTTACTGCCCCCTCCCCAAAACCCGGGAGGATAAAAGACAGTCACGGCCCCCTGTGCGTGGTGTCTTGGTGTAGTCGTCCGGGCTGGGCCGGGTCTTGTATTGCTTTAGTGGTCCCTAATCGAATGTCGGCCGTGATTGACGGGGCGCTTCGAAATTGAGGCCACTCCGCAGATGGCGGTTTTAGATTGCTTATAGTGGTCCCTAATCGACCGTGGCCGGAATGCCTTGGCGTGATCCGCAAAGGTGAAGTCACGCCGGATTTGGATTGGGCAGGTGAAGGTGCAACCTACTCGGCTTGGTCTCGCGCCGCGCCCGCTGCCAATCTGCTTGTGCAGCGTTCGGCAAGGCCGTTTGCGGTCTGTATAGGTGAAGGTGGTCCCTAATCGCCCTGCTCACCCATCAGCCCTTCAATCTCCCTTGCAATGCCCCTGCCATACTCCGTCAGGCTGACCACGAGCACGCCCTTTTCCTTCCGCGTCCGGACTAGCAGGGCGTCTTCCATGAGCACGATGTTTTGATAGCCGCTGCCGTTTCCCATGGTCAGCGCCCTTTCCAGCTCGGGCTTTGTCATCTCTCCCGACAGGCGACCAGCAGGAACGCTGCGGCTGACCTCATTTCCCATCGGTCGTGGATTTGGTTGAGCCGCTGGAGGACCAACAGGAGCCGTGCAAGGGGCGGAAGGCCACTGGCGGGTTTCGACCTGAGGGACTGCGTCGTCATGGACAGCTCTTCGGGCAGTAGCTCGGCCGGCCGCTCTCCGGATGGTCGGAACCGCAGTAGGTCAGCGCGTGGCGGACGATCTGAGCGTTGCTAGGCGAATAGACCCACATTAGGAGGGTCCCGGCGAGGAACCAGATGACGGGCATTAAAGGGCTCCGGTTGGTCGGTCTGAAGAAAGAAAAGCCGGAGTGGATCGGTCCGCCCCGGCTGAGTAGGCATCGAAAAGTGAAGTGACTTCAGAGTTCGGGGAGGAAGCGAAGGCGGCGCTTTTGCCCGTCACGATAGGTCTCCGAAAGGTAGCCTTATGGCTACGCTTCCATGAGTCCTTGTTCGCTTGCGGTCTAATCAGTTTTTTGACTCGATCAGAGGTCATCGAGTCAATTCTGTGATGTATCCGGTAGCGGGTAGGGTTGCCCGCAAGGACGGCCTGGGAGGCTCTCGGCTGATGGTGTAGCCGGCAGGGTGGCATGGGCGTGTACGCGGGTGACCTGTAGCGGGAAACGGGTGCACGGCTGCGCCCTCACGCTGTCTGTTTCACGCGGCCCCTCGGACGTTATCGCCGAAGGAGCATTAGGCAGTCGGATGGTCCGGCCGCATTTTCGAGAACCACGGGCTGGTGCGGGACCCCATCATTGGTGCTGGCATGCTCGGCATAAACCGGAAGGCCCGCAGGAATGATACTGTCCGGCCGCGCCATTGAGACGAAGATGTGCTTGGCGGTAGCCGGCTCCATGGCAAACCAATGCGGATCATCATAGGTGCCCGCGTAGATGCCGCAGGCGCTTGGAAACCGTTCGAAGGTGAGGAAGAGCTTTGTACCGCACGCAGAGCAGAAGTGAATACGAACCGTCTTGCGACTCCCGGCCGATTGCAGCTCGAAGGTGGACGGCTCCCCTGCGGTTACCTCAAGAGCCGACACCTCAAATACGGGCTCCACCATGTAGGCGGACCCGGTTGCGCGTTGGCAAAAGCGGCAGTGGCAGACCGTAACTCGGACAGGCTCGCCTCGCGTGGAGTAGCGCATGGTGCCGCACAGACAGCCGCCAGCGTGAGTTTCCATCCTACACCCTCCTGCCGTCAGCCTAGCGTGAGGGGCCAATACGTCAAAGCGCGGCGCTTCCCATAAGGCCAGACCACGAGGACCCAGCCCTAGGCAGAAGCGTTAAGCCGCTTTGTCGCTAGCCGCCTTCAAGATGCGGTGCACGCTGGCCTTACC
>NZ_JBFRDQ010000249.1:0-5268 GCF_052113865.1 Allobosea sp. TAB14
GCCTTGAGCCGTTCACCCAGCCGGCGGTCGATATCGGTGTCGCTCTCGAATTCCATGAATATGAGAATAATTCTTATATATTGGAATTGGCAAGATGCTTTCTTAAGCCTCCAAAACCTCCGCCGTCATCCCGGGCGACCGAAGGGAGACCCGGGGTCCATGCCGGGGCGTTTCCGATGACGGTTCAGGGATGGATCCCGGATCGGCGCCGCTTTGCGGCTTGTCCGGGATGACCGGTGTGGTTCTCGCGCCAGCACATGGCTTTGATGCCGCCTGAATCGCGCAACCGCTTGGCGCAACGCGGCTTCACTGCTATGGCGCGCGCATGAGCACCCGTACCATCGACAACATCCGCAACTTCTCGATCGTGGCCCATATCGACCACGGCAAGTCGACTCTGGCTGACCGGCTGATCCAGCAGACCGGCACGGTCGCCGCACGCGACATGAGCGAGCAGATCCTCGACTCGATGGATATCGAGAAGGAGCGCGGCATCACCATCAAGGCGCAGACGGTGCGGCTCGACTATCAGGCGAAGGATGGCAAGACCTACATCCTGAACCTGATGGATACCCCCGGCCATGTCGATTTCGCCTATGAGGTCTCGCGCTCGCTGGCGGCCTGCGAGGGCTCGCTGCTGGTGGTCGACGCCTCGCAGGGCGTCGAGGCGCAGACGCTCGCCAACGTCTATCAGGCGCTCGATGCCAACCACGAGATCGTCACCGTCCTCAACAAGATCGACCTGCCGGCCGCCGAGCCGGAGCGGATCAAGCAGCAGATCGAGGATGTGATCGGGCTCGATGCCTCGGAAGCCGTGCCGATCTCGGCCAAGACCGGGCTCAACATCGAGGGCGTGCTGGAAGCCATCGTCCAGAAGCTGCCCGCCCCGAAGGGCGACCCCGACGCGCCGCTGAAATGCCTGCTGGTCGATTCGTGGTATGACGCCTATCTCGGCGTCGTCGTTCTCGTGCGCGTCATCGACGGCGTGCTCAAGAAGAACATGACCATCCGCATGATGCGGGCCAAGGCGTCCTACGGCGTCGACCGCGTCGGCGTGTTCAAGCCGAAGATGCTGGAGGTCAAGGAACTCGGCCCTGGCGAGGTTGGCTTCTTCACCGCCTCGATCAAGGAAGTCGCGGACACCGCCGTCGGCGACACCATCACCGACGACAAGCGGCCGATCGCCGAGCCGCTGCCGGGCTTCAAGCCGGTGCAGCCGGTGGTGTTCTGCGGCATCTTCCCGGTCGATGCCGCCGATTTCGAGGTGCTGCGCGCCGCCATGAGCCGGTTGCGCCTGAACGACGCCTCGTTCTCCTACGAGATGGAAACCTCCGCCGCGCTCGGCTTCGGCTTCCGCTGCGGCTTTCTCGGGCTGCTGCATCTGGAGATCATCCAGGAGCGGCTCGAACGCGAGTTCAACCTCAACCTGATCTCGACGGCGCCATCGGTCGTCTATCGCCTCAAGCTGCGCGACGGCACGTCGATCGAGCTCCACAACCCGGCCGACATGCCGGATGTGATGAAGATCGAATTTATCGAGGAGCCCTGGATCAAGGCGACGATCTTCACGCCCGACGAATATCTCGGCTCGGTGCTGAAGCTCTGTCAGGATCGCCGCGGCATCCAGACCGACCTCTCCTATGTCGGCTCGCGCGCCAAGGTGGTCTACGACCTGCCGCTGAACGAGGTCGTCTTCGACTTCTACGACCGCTTGAAGTCGATCTCGAAGGGCTATGCCTCCTTCGACTACGCCATCACCGACTATCGCGAGGGCGACCTCGTGCGCATGTCGATCCTGGTCAATGCCGAGCCKGTCGAYGCGCTCTCGATGCTGGTCCAYCGSWCSCGCGCCGAKGCKCGCGGYCGCGCCATGTGCGAGAAGCTCAAGGAGCTGATCCCGCCGCATATGTTCCAGATTCCGGTGCAGGCCGCGATCGGCGGCAAGATCATCGCCCGCGAGACCATCCGTGCGCTGCGCAAGGACGTCACCGCCAAATGCTATGGCGGCGACGCCACCCGCAAGCGCAAGCTTCTGGAGAAGCAGAAGGAGGGCAAGAAGAAGATGCGGCAGTTCGGCAAGGTCGAAATCCCGCAGGAAGCCTTCATCGCCGCCCTCAAGATGGACGATTGAGCGCGTAACGCTCGCCGTTCCCAGCAAAAACTCGACCGTCATCCCGGATCTCCGCTTCGCTGCGTCCGGGATGACGCGGAGGTTCTGGTGTTGACTGGAAGCGTCAGACGCTCTCGCGTCGATAGGCCGCGCGATAGCGCGCATAAAGCCGCTGATAAGCCTCGCTCCACTCGGCGCGCGGCGTGACCACCCTCTCCAGCGCCGGCGGCTTGCACAGCGCCTCCGGTGCCTCGCCGGTGACGGCGAGCCGCGCCAATCGCGCCGCCCCGAAGGCACCGCCTCTTTCACCGCCGGCGCGGTATTCCAGCGGCCGGTCGAGGATCGCAGCCAGAATCTCGCCCCAGAGCCCCGAGCGCRCCCCGCCGCCGATCACGCTCAGCGTCTCGATGCGCGGCCCCACTGCCTCGAGGGCGGCGAGCCCGTCGGCGAAGCTGAAGCCGACGCCCTCCAGCACGGCCCGGCCGAGATCGCTGCGCCGCGTGCCATGGGTCAGCCCGGCGAAGAGTCCGGTCGCCTGCGGGTCGTTGTGCGGCGTCCGCTCGCCCGAGAGATAGGGCAGGAAGACGACCTCGCCCGGCCGGTCGGTCTCGTTGGCAATCTCATCCAGCAGTGCCGCTTCCGTCGTGCCGGTCACGCCGCTGACCCAGCTCAGGCTCGAAGCGGCGCTCAGCATCACCGCCATCTGGTGCCAGAGGCCGGGCAGGGCATGGCAGAAGCTGTGCACCGCCTGCGCCGGATTGGCCGAATAGGCGGCGCTGGTCGTGAAGATCACGCCGGACGTGCCGAGCGACAGAAAGCCCTGTCCCGGCGTGATCGCGCCGATGCCGACAGCGCCGGCCGCATTGTCGCCCGCCCCGCCCGCGACGATGACGCCCTTAGGCAGCCCCCATTCTGTTGCGAGCGCATCACGCAATACCCCGCCGGACTCGCTGCCTTCGACGAGGCGTGGCATCGCCGTCTCGGAGAGCCCGGTCGCGTCGAGCATCGCTTGCGACCAGCGCCGTGCCGCCACGTCGAGCCAGAGCGTGCCGGCGCTGTCCGACATGTCGGAGATCGGCTCGCCGGTCAGGCGCAGCCGCAGATAATCCTTCGGCAGCAGCACCTTGGCGATGCCGGCGAAAATCTCGGGCTCGTGCCGCTGCACCCAGACCAGCTTCGGCGCGGTGAAGCCGGGCATGGCGAGGTTGCCGGTGATCGCGCGTGAGCGCGGTTCGCGCTCCTCCAGCAACCGGCACTCGGCGCCGCTGCGCCCGTCATTCCAGAGAATGGCCGGGCGCAGGACCCGGTCCTGCGCATCGAGCAGCACCGCGCCATGCATCTGGCCGCTGAGGCCGAGCCCGCGCACCCCCGCCACCTCTGCCGGCCATCCGGCCTTGAGCCGCGTGAGCGCCCGGTCGAGCGCCTGCCACCAATCCTCGGGGCTCTGTTCGGACCAGAGCGGCTGCGGCCGCGAGACGGTGAGCGGCTCGCTCGCCTCCGCGACGACGCGCTCGTCCGTGTCGACAAGCACGGCCTTGAGGGATGAGGTGCCGAGATCGATGCCTAGGAACATCGCCGCGCCTCAGATGAAGCGCTGCACGAGGTTCTCCAGCATCTCCTGCCGCCCCGACACGGGATGCGGCTCCGGTCCAGCAGCCGCCTTCTCGGCGATCTCCGCGAGCGAGAGCCGCCCGGCGAGGATGTCCTGTCCGAAGCTGCCGTCCCAGCCGGCATAGCGGCGCGAGACGAAATCGGCGAGGCCGCTATCCGCGATCAGCCTCTCGGCGTTGAGCAGCGCTCGCGCCAGCAAATCAAACCCGCCGACATGGGCATGCAGCAGGTCGATGGCATCGATCGACTGGCGCCGCACCTTGGCGTCGAAATTGAAGCCGCCGGTCTTCAAGCCCCCCGCCTGCAGGATGCGGTAGAGCACCAGCGTCATCTCGTTGAGATCGTTCGGGAACTGGTCGGTKTCCCAGCCGTTCTGCGGGTCGCCGCGATTGATGTCGAGACTGCCGAGCAGATCATGCGCCAGCGCATAGGCGATCTCATGCTCGAAGCTGTGGCCGGCGAGCGTCGCGTGGTTGGCCTCGATGTTGAGCTTCACCTCGCCGACGAGATCGTAACGCGAGAGAAAGCCGTGCACCGTCGCGGCGTCGAAATCATACTGGTGCTTGGTCGGCTCGCAGGGCTTGGGCTCGATCAGGATCGTGCCGGTGAAGCCGATCCTGTGCTTGTGCTCGACGACCAGCGCGAGGAAGCGACCGAGCTGGTCGAGTTCGCGCTTCAGATCGGTGTTCAGCAGCGTCTCATAGCCCTCGCGCCCGCCCCAGAGCACGTAGTTTGTGCCGCCGAGCCGCTTCGTCACATCGAGCACGGCGCGCACCTGCGCGGCGGCATGGGCGAAGATGTGCGGGTCGGGATTGGTCGCGGCGCCCGCGGCATAGCGCGGATGCGAGAACAGATTGGCCGTGCCCCAGAGCAGTTTCACCCCCGTCCGCGCCATATGCCCGGCAAAGCGGTCGGCGATGGCGTCGAGATTGGACCAGCCTTCGCGGATGYTGCGCCCCAGCGGTACGGCATCGACATCGTGGAAGGCGAAATAGGGTGCGCCAAGCTTGGCGAAGAAGTCGAAGGCGGCATCGGCCTTCGCCTCCGCCATGGCGAGGGTATCGGGCCCGCCGAGCCAGGGCCGTTCGAAGGTGCCGCTGCCGAAGACGTCGCTGCCGGGCCAGCAGAAGCTGTGCCAATAGGCCACACAAGGGCGCAGGATCTCCGCCATCGGCTGACCCAGCACGAGGCGATCGGGCTCGTAATAACGATAAGCCAGCGGGTTGCGGCTCTCCGGTCCCTCGAAGCGGATCGCGGGCAGATCGGCGAAATAGCTCATGGCGTTCCCTCGGCTTGGAAGCTCGGGCCTTCACCTGCGAGGCTTGGAGAAATGCCTCGATATTTCAGGTGTGACCCATCATTTTGAGTTGCGCACATCTAATCCCGTCTTTATCGCTTTGGGAAGGGGAGGGTGGCGCATGGCGCGGACCACGCTGCAGGATGTCGCGAGCGAGGCAGGGGTCAGCCTCGCCACGGTCGACCGCGTGATGAACGGCCGCTCCGGCGTCCATGCCCGCACCGTCGAGCGCGTCCAGGCGGCGGTGAAG
>NZ_JBFRDQ010000250.1:0-5249 GCF_052113865.1 Allobosea sp. TAB14
CTCCAGCACCTCGCCTTCCAGCCGCTTCATCAGGTCCTGCGCGACATGCAGGAAATTGCCGGTTCCGCAGGCCGGGTCGAGGATGCGTATCGCGCAAAGCCGGCTGTGAAAGGCTTTCACATGATTGAGGGCGAGATTCTTCTGTCCGGCATCGCGCGCCTGCTGCGCCGCTCCGATGACGGCGCGCCACTCCTCGCGCAGTGGCACGATCACGGTCTCGATGACCAGCAGTTCCACATAGCTGCGCGGTGTGTAATGCGCGCCCAGGCGCGCGCGCTCGGCCGGGTTGAGCGCCTGTTCCAGCAGGCCGCCGAAGATCGACGGCTCCACCAGGCTCCAGTCATGCTCCGCGGCGGCCAGCAATTCGGCGATGCCGTCGCGGCTGAGGCCGAACACCTGCGGATCGGCGAACATGCGGCCGTTGAAGCATTTGATTTCGGCGCGGACCGCGGCGGAAAAGCCGCCGCGGTCCATCGTTCGCCAGAGCTCTTCGAGGAGCGGCTTGAAGCTTTTCGGTGAGTCCAGGCATTCGCGCAGCAGCCGCTTGAAGCTGTCGGCGGGAATGAGCCGAACATCCTCCGCGAACATGGTGAAGATGCAGCGCATCAGGAAGAGCGCGACGAATTCCGGATCATGCCGCTGTTCCAGGGCCTTGGAAACGACCGCGAGCCGCTCAGCGATCTGCCGGGTCGCGATGGCCGCCCGGCGCGCCGGGTCGAGCGAGAGCGGGTCTTCCCAGACCCGTCTCATCAGATCCCGGATCTGCGGGTCCCTCAAATCTTCCAGATAGATGCGGAAGCGGTGCCGGTCGGGAAACTGGGCGTAGTTTTTCCCGAGGCTGGAGAAGTCCGCATAGAGCTCGAAGCAATGGCCGACATCGCAGACGATCAGGAAGGGCGGCCAGCCATGGCTCGCCGGCACGGCCTTGGCGTAGCGCTCGCCCTGATTGCGGGCGTTGAGCATGAACAGGTCGCGCCCGAGTTCCGGACCGCGGCGGCCGCGCGTGTTGGCGGAAGCCACTTCGGCGCCTTCGTCGTCACCGACCAGCAGCAGCGCTTTCGGTCTGCCCTTCAATCGGCTCTGCTTCGCCTCCAGGACGAAGGCGCTCTTCTTGTAGAGGTCGATCCGCCCGGTCGTGTGCCCGCCCTGCCCGTCGGGAAAGCGCACGGGGTACTCGAAGCGATAGGCCACCGCGTCGGCGTCGCTGGTTGGCGGCTGCGGCGCCTCGACGCCGATGAGAGGGCACAATTCGCTCAGGAACTGCGCATAGGCCGCGCGCTCCGCCCCCTCCGATACGCGCCAGCGGGCGATGAAGGCTTCGACCTCATCCTCCGCCGGCTCGGGTCTGCTCCCCGGCATCGTGACGGCCCCCTGATTGCGGATGCCGCATCTATACAACTATAAGTTGCAGTTTTTTGTCCTGTCAACTCCTGTCACCAATCATGCCAGCCGGGCGCTGCGCCCCCTCGCATCCGCGGCGGTTCCGCCCCATATTGCGGCCATGCCGAAAAGCTCCGACACCACCGCGACCAAGCCCAAGGCGGCGAAGAAGCCGTCCTCGGCCCGCACGCCCAATTCCAAGGCGACCAAGCCCGAGCTGAAGCCGCTCGAAGGCTATCTCGCCGACCTCTTGAACCCGGCGATCAACCGCGGCACGGCGGTGCCGGGCGGCGCCTCCGGCTTCAGCGACAGGCCGCAGGCCGGCTACGAGGCGAAGCCGAGCTATGCCACGGAGCGGCCGGGCGGCGAGGAGAGGCCCAAGCGCAAGCTCTCCAAGAAGGCGGACGGCGCCTTCATCGGCGCCGAAGGCGCGGCCGCGGCGACGGCGAGCTCGCTTCAGCACCTGCTGGAGACCGGCAGCCCCTTCATCCAGCCCGGCAAGCCCTGGACGCCGCACCGGCCCGAGCGCCCCGAGAAATCGGAAGGCGGCATCCGCTTCCAGATGAAGTCGGAGTTCTCCCCCTCGGGCGACCAGCCGACCGCGATCGCCGATCTCGTCGACGGCATCCGCCGGCAGGAGCGCGACCAGGTGCTGCTCGGCGTCACCGGCTCGGGCAAGACCTTCACCATGGCCAAGGTGATCGAGGAGACGCAGCGCCCGGCTCTGATCCTCGCGCCGAACAAGACATTGGCCGCCCAATTGTACGGGGAATTCAAGAGCTTCTTCCCCGACAACGCGGTCGAGTACTTCGTCTCCTATTACGACTACTACCAGCCGGAGGCCTATGTCCCGCGCTCGGACACCTATATCGAGAAGGAATCCTCGATCAACGAGCAGATCGACCGCATGCGCCATTCGGCGACGCGCTCGCTGCTCGAACGCGACGACGTGATCATCGTCGCCTCGGTGTCCTGCATCTACGGTATCGGCTCGGTCGAAACCTATACGGCGATGACCTTCTCGGTGAAGCTCGGCGAGCGCATCGAGCAGCGCCAGCTCATCGCCGATCTCGTCGCGCTCCAGTACAAGCGCACCCAGCATGACTTCGCCCGCGGCACCTTCCGGGTGCGTGGCGACGTCATCGAGCTCTATCCGGCGCACTATGAGGACCGCGCCTGGCGCATCGGCCTGTTCGGCGACGAGGTCGAGAGCATCAGCGAGTTCGACCCGCTCACCGGCCAGAAGACCGGCGAGCTCGAATTCATCAAGGTCTACGGCAATTCGCACTACACCACGCCGCGCCCGACGCTGACGCAAGCCGTGAAGTCGATTAAGGAGGAGCTGAAAGCCCGCCTCGACGAACTCAACCGCATGGGCCGCTTCCTGGAGGCGCAAAGGCTCGACCAGCGCTGCACCTTCGACATCGAGATGATCGAGGCCACCGGCTCCTGCAACGGCATCGAGAACTATTCGCGCTATCTCACCGGCCGCAAGCCGGGCGAGCCGCCGCCGACGCTGTTCGAATACCTGCCCGACAACGCCCTCGTCTTCACCGACGAGAGCCACGTCACCGTGCCGCAGATCGGCGGCATGTACCGCGGCGACTTCCGCCGCAAGGCGACTTTGGCCGAATACGGCTTCCGCCTGCCCTCCTGCATGGACAACCGGCCGCTGCGCTTCGAGGAATGGGACGCGATGCGGCCCCAGTCGGTGCATGTCTCGGCCACGCCCGGCGGCTGGGAGATGGAGCAGACCGGCGGCGTCTTCACCGAGCAGGTCATCCGCCCGACCGGCCTGATCGACCCGCCGGTCGAGATCAGGCCGGCCAAGCATCAGGTCGCGGACCTCCTGGACGAGATCAAGGAGGTCACCGAGAAGGGCTATCGCACCCTCGTCACCGTGCTGACCAAGCGCATGGCCGAGGATCTGACCGAATATTTGCACGAGAACGGCGTGCGCGTGCGCTACATGCATTCGGACATCGACACGATCGAGCGCATCGAGATCCTGCGCGATCTCCGGCTCGGCACCTTCGACGTGCTGGTCGGCATCAACCTGCTGCGCGAGGGCCTCGACATCCCCGAATGCGGCTTCGTCGCCATTCTCGACGCCGACAAGGAGGGCTTCCTGCGCTCCGAGACCTCGCTGATCCAGACCATCGGCCGCGCCGCCCGAAACGTCGACGGCAAGGTCATCCTCTATGCCGACCACGTCACCGGCTCGATGGAGCGGGCGCTGGCCGAGACCAACCGCCGCCGCGAGAAGCAGCTCGCCTACAATGCCGAGCACGGCATCACGCCGCAGACGATCAAGCGCGCCATCGGCGATATCCTCGGCTCGGTCTATGAGCGCGACCATGTCACGGTCGACAAGGGGCTGGTGGCGCCGGCCTCGGGCCACAACCTCAAGGCCGCGATCGCCGATCTCGAGAAGCGCATGCGCGAGGCCGCGGCCGATCTCGAATTCGAGACGGCGGCCCGCCTGCGCGACGAGATCAAGCGCCTGCAGGCGACGGAGCTGGCGATCGCGGACGATCCGCTCGCCCGGCAGGGCGATGTCGAGGCCTCCGCCGGCAAGTACAAGGGCGAGCGCAGCTACGGCTCCAGCGCCAACCTGCCGCCGACCCGCGCCCGGAAACCCACGGACGCAGATATGGGCCCGCATAATTTCGGCGGCGGCGAGGGCAAGCCCAAGTCTGGCGAAAAGCCGAACCCGCTGCTGACGGGCACCTCGCGGGTGCGGAAGCCGACGCTGGACGAAATGGGGCCAGTGCCGGAATCGCGGCCTAAGGGGGCGGCGGAGCGGAGAAGGAGGAGATAGGCAGCTTGGACGTCCTGTTGCTTATGGTATTTTTTCTAGTTACCCTCGCTTTGGCTCTAGATGAGAAGTGTCTATGTCGGTTTCTACTCAAGATATTTTGGCGGATGCCGCCAAGAAGATTGTGTCCCGGACTGAAGGCCAGTTCTGCGATTTTAAATCGAAAGATATCCAGCCTGCAAAGATTACAAAGGCACTTTCAGCCTTCGCGAACGCCGATGGGGGAGAGTTGTTTGTAGGAATTGAGGAGGTTGGAAGCGTTTTTAAATGGGATGGGTTCCAGAAAGAAGAGGACGCAAATGGTCTTATTCAGGCCGTCGAGCAGTTTTTTCCATTGGGGACTCATTTTAGAGCTAGCTTTTTACGCTGTATCTCGGAGTTAGGTTTGGTTCTTGCTATCGAGGTTGATAAGACGCCTGATGTAAGGCCGGCTTCTGATGGTACGCCTTATTTGAGAAGGGGCGCGCAATCTATCCCTCAAAAAACCAATGATCAGCTGAATAGACTTAAATTGAATAAAGGTATAATTTCGTTTGAGGATCATATTGTAAATAGTAATTCGGAATTTATTTCAGATTCTGATGCGTCAAGAGAATTTACTGCTGAAATTATACCCTCTGCTAAGCCAGAAGATTGGTTAAAAAAGCAAAAGCTAATCATCGACGGCAAGCCAACCGTCGCGGGTGTTGTCTTGTTCGCTGATGAACCGCAGATTGAATTGCCAAAGGCTGCTATTAAAATTTATCGCTACACGACCAATGATCCCGTTGGGTCGCGAGAGACGCTTGCCTTCGATCCAATTTCGATGGAGGGAAATGCGTATAGCATGATATATGCCTCAGTTGCCAAGGTTCGCGAGATTATCGAGAGAATTCCCGTGGCGGAATCGTCCGGCCTATCCAAGCTCGAGTACCCAACAGAAGCAGTTCATGAAATTATTACTAATGCCGCTATTCATCGGGATTATAGTATCAACGATGATATTCATGTAAGAATATTTGACAATAGAATTGAAGTCCAAAGCCCAGGGGTCCTTGCTGGGCACGTAACT
>NZ_JBFRDQ010000251.1:0-6993 GCF_052113865.1 Allobosea sp. TAB14
GGCCGAGCGCCGCCAGACCCGGATTGAGCGCAAAGGCCTGCTCGACCACGCCGGGGTCTTGCCGGCCGAACGCCTCCCACACGACGAGGTCGAGGGTCATGTTCTCGCGGGTGACCTGGACACGCATCAGAGCAGCCCCCCGAAGGAGAGCTCGCCGCCAAAGGGCGCCAGCTTCACGTCGAACTCGGTCTTTGCACCGATTCCGCTCGTCCGAATGACGGAATGTGAGGCGCCGACCTCCAGGATGACCACGGTTCCGAAGACGGACGCGCCGCCGCYGGCCGCGACGCCGAGCAGTTCGACCGGCACGCCCGCCCTCTGGGTTGCCTTCAAGGCCAAGTACTCGGCATGCCCGCCCCATTCGTCGTCGAAATACAGCCCCTCGACGGTGAACTCGTCCTCGTCGCGGCCGGTGTTCTGGCGGGCCGGCCCGACGCCGAAGCGCTTGATTGCCGGCCAGTTCATCTTGGTGCGCTCCTCGATCTTCTGCAGCGATAGGGGCAGCGCGGCGAAGATGTGTGGGCCGATGGCGAGGATCGGAGTGCCGGCCATTACTCAACACCGTCATGGAGCGCACCCGAGAGCGACTGCCGGCCGCCAGCGGCCAAGGCGCCCTTCACCCGGCCTGCGACGCGCTCGGCCGCGGCGACGGCGCGATCGCCCCCCGCGGTGATCCCTTGCTCCAGCGTGGCCATCATGTGGGCGCCGGCGGCCGAGAGATCAGCACCGGAGAAGGCGCCGGTGATACCGTTACGGATTCCGCCGGCAGCGGCTTCGGCCGTGCCGCCTCCGCTCTTCAGCCCCTGCGCGAGGCTCTCTGCGATCGTAATGCCGATGCCGCTCAAATCGATGTCCTGGGCGCCCAGCACGCTGCTCGCCCAGTTCTTGATCGACGGCCGGAACGATTGGGTTGCTGGCCCGGCACCTTTCGGCTGCGCGGTCGTCGGCGCGCCGCCGGGGCCGAAGCCGAACTTGCCGGCCGCCGTTGCGTTCGGCGCGATCCGATTGCGGATATTCTCGTCAGCCTCGTTCCGCCGGCGTTCATGCGGCATGGCATCGGCGCCGTAGCCCAACCGGTCTTCCTGGTTGCCGGAGGTCCGCCGCAGTTCGTCCAGAGTGGCAAGGCGCGCCTCCAACTGCAGCACGCGCTCGCGGAGCGCCATGGCCTCGCCTCGATCGGCCTGGCCGCGCTCTTCCTGGTCGGCCGGCCGGCGAGCATCCGGACGCGTCGCATACAGGTCGAAGGAGCCGGTCGGGATATCGGTGAGCCGCTTGCGCAGGTTTTCCAGCTTCTTGCGCTTTTTCCGGTCGCCATAACCATCCGGCGAAAGCTTCAACTCGGTTTCAAGCGTCTCGATCTGGCGCTGGAGCTGACGGCGCAGCAGCTGAGCACGCTCCGACAGAACCGTCTGCGGCTCGGATTGCGAGGTGCGGTTGGATGTGTCCTCATAGTCTTTCCGCGCTGCGATGGCGTTGCCCTGGCCCGTGACGCGGGCGGCCAGCAGGCGGTCGTTGGCCAGCTTCTCCCGCTCTTCGGGGGTGAGAGGCAGGTTGTTGGCGACTTTCTCCGCGAGGCTCGTCTCGGCCTTCTTGTCGGCCGCGCGCTTATCCAGCGCATCCATGCCCGCGATGATCTTCTCGATGCCCTCATTGATCGCCGGCAGCGCCCAGCGGCCGAGCTTGTCGCCGACCTCGCTGGTGAGCGCCGAGAGCCGCTTCAAATGCTTGTCAGTGGTTCGAAGTTCGATGTTGAGGTTGTTCTGCGCCGATCCAACGTGCTTTTTCGGATCGGTAACGATGTCGATGTTCTTGCGGATTTCCGGCAGCGCCTGGCCCGCGCGGGCGACCTCGTCCCACCACTCCTTCCCGAAGATCTTGATCGCCACCTTAGCCTTGTCGGTGGACTTTTCGAGCCGCTCCAGCACGTCGATCATGGTGCCTGCGGCGTTCTTCTTCATGCCCTGCTCCGCCTTTTTGGCGGTCAGCCCGATCATCTTAAGGCCTTCGTCGACGCGGTCCTGCTGTTCGGTGGCAGTCCGTAACGTCGAGGCGCCTTTAGGGTCACGCCGCCCGCGCCGGCCTCGGCGACCAGGGAGGCGACTTCCTCCCGGGCACGGCCATAAGCAATCGCCCATTTCGAGACGGCCTGTTCCATCTTCTGGAGCTCGGCGGGATCATCCATCCCGTCGACCTTCTTCTGGACCTCCGCCATGGCCTTTTCGAAGGAGATCGACTGGCCGACCGTCGCGCGGCCAGCCATGCGGGCGCCCTGGATGCCGAGGTAGCCGCCGACCAGCCCTTTCGTACCGGCAAAGAGCGCGCCTCCACTGGTGCTCGTGCCCTGCTCGGCCTTACGGCGTTCTGCTCGGGCCTGAGCCTGCAAACGGGCGGCACGGCGCCCTTCCGTCGTCTGCAGCTGCGCGAGCTCGCGCTTGGCCCGTGCGGCCTTCCGGCCGACGTCGTCCAGCTCGCGGCCGAGCTTCTTGGCGCCGGAGCTCCGGCCGAGCGCATCGGTGGCGGCTTTGGTGTCCTTGAGGTTGCGTGTCGCGGTCTTCGAGCTGGAGGCGAGGTTCAGGAAATCGCGGCTGATCCGCTGGCCGCCCTTGGCACCGTCCAGGCTCTTGGCGGCATCCTTCACACCCTTGAGGTCGCGTTGCGCCTGCTTCGCACCGCCTTTGGTGTTGGCGACCAGGTCGAGGATCATCTTGACGCGCATGCGACGGCCCTCAGGTGCCGGCGAGGGTCGAGACCTCGCCATGCCAGAACAGAATTCGATCGACCGTCCAGGTCAGGACGGTCGGCAGAGGCGTTCCGGTCCCGCGCGCCACCTCGATCGCCATCAGCGGGACAAGAGCAAGCGGCGAACGCTGGATCAGCCGCTCGCGCTTGCCGCTTCCAGCGCCGCCTCGATGTCGAGGATGGCGCTGGGCAAGAAAGGGCGGCAGGCTTCGGCCACCCGCTCCGAATCGTCCGGCCACATGGCGCCGAAGACGGCCGGATGGACGCCGCAGATCCGCGCGCGAAGCCGAACTGGCAGGGTCGCCTCGTTGCCGTCGTCTTCCATCAACTCGGCGATGTCCGCGCCGGTCGGCCGATGGATCGCGATCCGGTCGAGCCTGACGCCGTCGACGACGAGCGGGAATTCCAGCGGGACGGCGGTCGACCAGGCGGCCGGATCGGCCGGCCGGATCTCCGGCGCCGGAACTGACCAGGCAATGGCGCTGGCGGCGGGCTCCGGCGCCGGCGCCCGCACCACGCCGAGCTGGTCGGGGGCGCCGGGCGGCGGACGGATCGGATCCAAATCGGGGTCGTGCGGCAACGTGACCATGGCGTCAGCCGCCGTTCAGGCCGAGCATGTTGGCGATCTGCGCCTGCTGGCCTTCGTAGTCGACCCAGCCGCCGAGCTCGATGTTGAAGCGGCAGATCTCGGTCTGGCCGATGGTCAGCACGTATTTCGCGATCGACTTGATGGAATAGCTCGTGCCCATCAGCGAGGTGCCGTTGTGCTCGTCGATCTCGGCGCCGAGCCGGGCATAGGCCGTCGCAACGACCTGCTGCAGGCGCTCGGCATCGGTGGTGCCGTATTCGTTCACCAGCACGCCGAAGCCGGTGAACTTGCGGCGCACACCGAAGGGGGTCGAGAACAGACGCAGCAGCTCGGGCTGGAGGCCCTTCGTCGCCAGGCTGATCTCCAGCGCCTCGCGGTTCAGCGGGATCTCGATCGCACCGTTGGTCGCCGCTGGCACGAACGTGTCGAAGTTCTCCGACATCGCCGGCACCTTCGAGCTCTCAGTGGCGAGATGCATGTTCAGCGGCGTGCCGGCCGCGTCCTCGACATACCAGTTCATGCCGCGGACGTTGAGGAGCGAAAGCTTGGTCATGGAGGCCTCCGGCCGTCCGTCCGCCGTCAGGCCGCGGCGGCGGTGATGTTGCTGGAGATGTTGAGGATGCCGTCGGCGAGCGTGGCGTAGTACTCCACGTTGCGACGGGCGCCGAACTGGAGATCTTCGAGCGGCGCGGCCGGCTCGCGGTCATAGGTCAGGCGCAGGATGCCGCCGGCGAGCGCGGTATTCGTGTTCTGGCTGCGGTCGAACCAGGCTCGGAAGCCGAGCACGCCCGCCTTGCTCTTCAGCTCGTCGCCGAAATTGTCGAGCGTCTCCAGGATCGCCTGGGCGAGCGGCACCGACAGGTTGTCGTCGAGCGCCCAATAGAAGGCTCGCATGACCGTGTCATCGATCATGTCCTGCGTGCGCACGACATTGACGAAGGCGTCGAGCGGATCGGCGGCGCAGGTCCGGTTGCCCCACAGGATCGAGCCGGCGCGCAGGGTCGCGATCTCGTGCTGATTGAGCCAGTTCGCCTCGCTGTCCGGCTCGCCGTCGTAGTAGGGGATCGGCCGGGACGGCCCGGTGATGCCGCCCATCGTCTGGTTGGACGGGCTGCGGAACGGCCCGCCGACCTCCTTGTCGCGCTTGACGAAAAGGCCCGCGACACGGCCTGAGGCCGGCTCGGTGATGGTGGTGCCGCGGAACACCTTGGCGGAAGGGTGGAAGAGATAGGCGCGCGGATCGTCGGCGAAGTCGGCGCGATAAGTTTCCGCCGCCTCCTTCGAGGCGTCGGGCGTGTTCAGGATCTTGATTGCGCGCAGCCGGTCGGCGATGCCAGTCAGCTCGGCGGCGACCGGGTTCTTCGCATTCGCGATACGCTGGCTGTCATAGCCCGGGACGAAGAGCAGCTTCGCGGGCTTTGAAGCCTCCTTGAAGGCATGGACCCCGGAATTGTTGGCGCCCGAGCCGACGATATTGGCGATCGTCTGTTCCAGCTTGGTCTGCGGCACGGCCGAGGCGCCCTCGGGGACGCGGATAACCTGCAACTCGGCGACGACGCCCTGGTCGTCGATCGCGTCCCAGATCGCCTCGACATTGCCGCCGGTGCCGGCCGCCGTGCGTGCTGCGGTATCGTTGGTGAAGACGGTGACGAGCTCGTCGAGCGGATAGACGTCCGGGTCGGCATTCGGCGCGATCATCACCGTGCCGCAGGTCGAATAGTCGGTGACCTCGACGGGGCGCGCGGTCTGGCCTTCCTTGAAGACGCGCGTGCCGTGAAACCGTTCGGTGGTGGCCATTTTCTGCTCCGGAGCCGGCGCTTGACATCGCTGAGGTTGGCGCCGAGGCTACGGATGCGGCCCATGCAAAAGGCCCCTGACGGGCGTCAGGGGCCTTCGTTTCATGCCCCTGCCGGGCGATGGATCAGATCAGCGCCGCCTCTCTGGCGGCCTGCGCGACGTCCGGGATGCCGAGCGCTTGGTCACTGCGGCAACGCCGGAGTTACGCCGAGGTGGGCGCCGGACGGGTCCAGTGAGAGTCGTCGTCGTAATCCTGCGGCAGCGGGTCGAGCGCCTTAATTGCCCAAGACGCCTTGTAGAGGTTTTCGATCCACGCCGTCCCTTTGGCATAGACCTCGATCATCTGCGCGTTGGTGAGCTGGTGGTCCGCGTTAACTGCGTCGCGGAAGACCGTGATTTGTTCGGTGCCGGCCTGCTGTCTAAGACTGGCGGCCAACGCAAGAGCCTGCATGTTGGTCTTATCCGTGGGGCGCCCCTGAATGGGTATGGGGCCATATCCTGAGACTTCGACGGTGCAGCCAACCGACTCGCGTCGAGCGCGCTCGAAATTGATCGCTTCGTCGGTGACGTGGCGCTCAATGATTCCCGCAGCCAAATTGACCCGCTTGCCAACGAGATCTGCAAGGCTCCCGTCGAACCCTTCGAGAACCACAACGCGCCCCAGGCGCGGCTCGGCCTGTGCGACGTCGTTATAGGCGATGATCACTGCTCCATCGGGCGCGACAACGGCCGTCACCCCCATCGGCCGGTTCGGATTATGGGCGACAGTTGAATACCAATCATAGCCCGCCGCATTCCGGTACTTGGCGATTTCCAAGCCGTCGCCAGCGGTGAAACGATAGGCTTCCCAATATCCGAGGTCGATGATGTTCATGTCAGTTCACCCACGCATTGACCCACCCGCCTAGAGCTGGAACGTGCATCTGTTGCGTTCGAGCGCGACGAACCACGGTGTTCGTGTTCCACCACGCATCCGAGCAAACGGTCGGATGGTCAAACTGCGGAGCCTGAGCACCAGTTTCGCCATATCCAACGAACTGGATGCGGTGAACGCGGTCGTTGGCGGTGCTGTTGGCTTGATCGCGTCCGTTCATCGCCCATTCGTAGGCACGGTTCTCGATGCGGGCGTTGAGGTCTCCGAACTGCCCGAAGTTCGCAGAGCCATCAACGCCGATGGCGAGCTTAACAGAGCCGTCATCCCCGTTGCCGATGATCAAGCGCCCGTCATTGTTGACGAAAATCCGCCAGTGGTAGATGCCGGGGTAGGTGAGGTGAACCATCGGGTAAGTCATGGTGATCCAAAGATCACCCGTCATCATGTCGCCGGCCTTGGACACCCGCGCATTGGCGTTGGCATTGGCGTTCGCCGCTGCCGTATTCGCCGCGCCGACGGAGGTGTCGAACTGCGTCTTCGTGTAATAATCGCTCGGCGCAAAGCCAAGGTTCGAAAATGCCCGCGCCTTCTGCTCGGCGGTCAGGCTCTGATCCGCATCGACGCGCAAGCGGAACCCAAGCGCTTCCGCCATGTGGGTGGCGAAATTGGCGTCGCCGCCGATGGCGTCGGACAGCTCTTTCAACGTGTCCAGCGTCGTCGGAGCAGAATTGACCAAGCCCGCGACGGCCGCTGCGACCAGAGCATCGACACCCGATACTTGGGTGACGGGCAGTGTCCCGGTCGCATTGGCGAGCGCGAGATAATAGTCCGGGTTACGACCGCCGAGTTGAAGCGAGTTCGGCGCAACGCCGCCGCCGATGAGGTCTTCGAGCGCGTCCTCAAGATCGTTCATCTGCGTTGTCAACGCCGCAAGCTGCGGCGCGACGTTCTGGCTGATCATGTCGAGGGCGGCTTGCACGCCTTGCGTGATCAA
>NZ_JBFRDQ010000252.1:0-9268 GCF_052113865.1 Allobosea sp. TAB14
GGACATGACCGAGCGGCCATAGAGGCGGCGCAGATGCGCGACCGGCACCTTGCCCGGGCGGAAGCCGTTGATCTTGGCCTTGCCCTGGAGGTCCTGCAGGCTGTCGTCGAGCCTGGTCTTCAGGTCGGCGGCGTTCAGCACCACCTGGAATTCGCGCTTGAGGCCCTGGGACAGGGTTTCGGTCACGTTCATTTTTGTACCGCCAACAGCTCGTTTACGTCTCAATGTCCAAAGCGCGACGCCGGTTCCGGCCGCCACCGCGCTCGCGAAAAATTCCGGCATCGGACCGAAAAGTGGCTTCCACTTTCCGGAAAATCCGATGCGATAACAGTCGCATCGATCACCGTTACCGCATCCGGAAGGACACGCGATGATCTCGGCCGATGGTGCGGGCGGAGGGACTCGAACCCCCACGACTTTCGCCGCTGGTACCTAAAACCAGTGCGTCTACCAATTCCGCCACGCCCGCCGGCCCGATAGCGCTGCGCGCGAGCAAACGCAGCGCGGCCATCATTGGGCCGCGGTGCTATACGCATTTCAGGCGGCGGTTGCAGCAAAAAAATGACGGTTCTGCAAAATGCCGGTGCCGCCACTTTTCGGCACGCTTCGCGCCCGGCCCTCTCGCCAGTGCCCGCCGGCCGGATTATGCGGAGGGAATGACGAGCCTGCCGCCAGACCGCCCGACCACCGCGACCCGCCGTCAATGGCTGGCGGGAATGAGCAGCACCGCCCTGCTCGCCCCCCTGCCCGGCCGCGCCCAGAGCCCGGCACCGCCCGGCAACGCAAAGCCGCCGGAGGAGCCCCCGGTCAGAACGCTGGTCGCCGGCCCCGCCAAGCTCCGCTTGCGCCCGGCGCCGGCCGCCGAGACCGAGATCTGGGCCTTCGACGGCACGACGCCGGGGCCGAGCTTGCGAATCAAGCAGGGCGAAACGCTGCGGCTGAAATTGGAGAACAAGACGGCCGCGCCGCTCTCGCTGCACTGGCAGGGCCTGCGCGGCGCAGCGGCGCAGGACGGCGTCGGCGGCTTCAGCCAGCCGCCGGTCGCGCCGGGCGACAGCWTCGAATACCGGCTGACGCCGCCSGATTCGGGCACCATCCTGTATCGCCCGCTGGTCATCGGCGGCTCGTCCGAGCCGGCGGGACGCGGCCTGGGCGGGCTCCTCATCGTCGAGGAACGCGAGCCGCCCGCCGTCGATCTCGACCTGCCGGTGTTCGTGAACGACTGGCTGCTCGGTGACGACCAGGCGATCCTGCCCTTTGCCTTGCAGGCAACGAGCTCGGCTGCCGCCGGCCGGCTCGGAAACTGGCTCACCGTCAACGGCAAGCCACCGCCGCAGCCGGTCAAGCTGCTGCCCGGATCGCGCGTGCGTCTCCGGCTCGCCAATGGCTGCAACGCCCGCATCATGCGACTGCGTTTCGACGGCGCGAAGGCTGCCGTCGTGGCGGTGGACGGCCAGCCGACCGAAACCTTCGAGCCGGTGCATGCGCAACTGCCCTTCGCGCCGGGCACGCGCTACGACGTCATCCTCGACCTGCCGATCGAAGCCGGCGCCTCGGTCAACGTCACCGCCCTGATCGGCCCGGGCCTGCCGCTGGTGCGGATCGTCACGGATGGCGCGGCGAAGGTCCCGCCAGCCGCGGTGCCGGCGCTCAAGCTCAACCCCGCTTTGCCCGCCGCTGTCCGGATGCAGGACGCGCTGCGGCCGACGCTGGTGATCGAGGGCGGCGGCAAGCCGACGCCGGAGCGGACGCTTGACTATACCGGCCTCGATCTCGCCCGGCCCTGGCTGGTCAATGGCGGCATCGGAGCGAAGGACGGCAAGCCGCTGTTCAGCGTCAAGCGCGGCACGCCCGTCGTGATGGCGATCGACAACCGCACCGCCTTCATCCAGCCCGTGCATGTGCATGGCCACGCCTTCCGCCTGCTGCACCCGCTCGACGATGGCTGGGAAAACTACTTCCTCGACACGGTGCAGATTCCGGAAGGCAAGAAGCTGCACATCGCCTTCATCGCCGACAACCCCGGCCGCTGGCTGATCTCCTCGACCGTGCTGGAACGCTTCGATCTCGGGCTATGGAGCTGGTTCGAGGTGGTTTAAGGTCTTCTGCTCCGTCATTCTCGGGCGAAGCGGAGCGGAGACCCGAGAAGCTCAGGACGAGAAGACACTGGTTTCCGAGATGCTCGGGTCAAGCCCGAGCATGACGGCAGTCTCGCCTGATCCGATCAGCCCGCGTCCAGCCCCAGCCGCTCCACCACATCCTGCACGATGGCGTCCTTGCTGTCCTCGACCGAGACGACGAGCGGGTTCTCGTCGGGGCCCGGTTCCTGCAGCGTGGCGAACTGGCTGTCGAGCAGCGCCGGTGGCATGAAATGGTGCTGCCGGGCCGCCATGCGCCGGCCGATCAATTCGCGCGAGCCCCTGAGATAGACCAGCCTCACATCCGGCCGATCGCCGATGATGACCTCGCGATAGGCCTTCTTCAGCGCCGAGCAGGTGACGATGCCGTGCGCGCCCGTCGCCCTGAGGTCGTCGATCCAGGCSGCGATSGCMGCSAGCCAGGGCTTGCGATCCTCGTCGGTCAGCGGGGTGCCGCCGGCCATCTTGGCGACGTTCTCGGGCGGGTGGAAGGAATCGGCATCGCGGAACGGCCAGCCGAGGCGCGCCGCCAGCCGCTCGCCGAGCGAGGTCTTGCCGGAGCTGGCGACGCCCATGATGACGATGACGGCCGGGCGACCGTCCTTATCTTCTGCAATCACGCGGCTCAGCCCTGCTTTTTCGGCTCGACATGGCCGCCGAAGCCGGCGCGCATGGCGGAGAGGATCTTCTCGCCGAAGGTGTGGTCGACCCGCGAGCGGAAGCGGGCGAAGAGCGCCGAGGTCAGCACCTCCGCGGGCGTCGCGGTCTCGACGGCGGCATCGACGGTCCAGCGACCCTCGCCCGAATCGGAGACGTTGCCGGTATAGGCGGAGAGTTCCTCATCGGCGGCGAGCGCCTCGGCCGTCAGATCGAGCAGCCAGGAGGTGACGACCGAGCCGCGGCGCCAGACCTCGGCGATCTCCGCGACATCGAAGTCGAATCCGTATTCGGCCGGCAGGCCTTCCTTGGCGGAGGCGTTGCGCAGGAGGTCGAAGCCCTCCGCGAAGGCCTGCATCATGCCGTATTCGATGCCGTTATGGACCATCTTGACGAAATGGCCCGAGCCGGTCGGGCCGCAATGCAGATAGCCCTGCTCGCTGGTCGGGTTGCGGCCTTCGCGATGCTTGGTCGGCTCGACCTCGCCCTTGCCGGGCGCGAGCACCTTGAAGATCGGCTCCAGCCGGTCGAAGGCCTCCTTGGCGCCGCCGATCATCAGGCAGTAGCCGCGCTCCAGCCCGTGCACGCCGCCGGAGGTGCCGACATCCATGTAGTGGATGCCCTTGGCCGCGAGCTCCTTGCCGCGGCGGACATCGTCCTTCCAGAAGGCGTTGCCGCCATCGATCAGCACGTCGCCTGCGCCGACGAGGCCGGCAAGTTCGGCGAGCGTGCCCTCGGTGATCTTGCCGGCCGGCAGCATCACCCAGATGGCGCGCGGCGCCTTCAGCTTGGCGACCATGTCCTTGAGGTCGGCGGCGACGGTGGCGCCATCCGCAGCAAGGGCCTGCCCCGGTTTCGGATCGCGGTCATAGACCACGCATTCATGGCCGGCGCGCATCAGCCGGCGCACGATGTTGCCACCCATCCGGCCGAGGCCGATCACTCCGAGCTGCATGTCAGATCACTCCTGCCGGGAAGCCGGCTCTCTTGCCTGCTTGAAGCATGGCGGCAGCGGGCGGAGCAAGCGGGGGTCGGGTCAGCGCGCCGCGGCGGCCCGCTGCTGCAGGCTCCGCCAGCGCCCCGGCGTGATGCCGTAGGCCCTGTGGAACTGGCGGGTGAGATGGCTCTGATCGGCGAAGCCGCAGGCGGCCGCGACCTCCGCAAAACCCGTACCGAGCGCGAGCAGTCCGCGCGCCCGGCCGAGGCGACGCATGACGAGGTAATTGTAGGGGCTCGTGCCGAAGGTCGTCCGGAACTGTCGCGCCAAAGTGAAGCGGTCGAGCCCGGTCAGCCTCTCGAGCTCTTCGGAGGCGACCGGCGCTTCGAGATGGCCATCGAGATAATCCCGCGCCCGCTCCAGCGCCGGACGATCGAGCCGCTGCCGGCGCATGCGCGTCGCGGACGGGTCGATCGCGGCAAGCGCGTCGGCCAGAGGGCCCACGATATCGTCGAGCCCGAGCGCTTCGAGCGGCGCATCGAGATCGCGAAGCGCGCCGGTAATGGCACTTACCAACCGAGCATCTTGCGAGACGGCGGCCGGAATGAAGGGCAGGCTGCGGCCGGCCTCGCCCATCGCCTCGCGGATCAGGCGCGGCTCGACATAGATCATCCGGTAGCGAAAACCCTCGGCGATACCGGAGCGGCCGTTATGGATCTCGTCCGGGTGGATGACGATCGCATGGCCGCTCAGGCTGTCGCGCCGGGCGCCGCGATAGTCGAAGGACTGCACGCCGGAAAGCGTCAGCCCGAAGGCATAGGTGTCGTGGCGATGCGGATCATAGGCGTAGCCATGGAAGAAGGCCTCGATCCGCTCGATGCCATCAGCGCCGGTGCCGAGCCGCACCCAGTCCGCGGCACCCGGCTTGCACGATCGTTCAAGACTGGCCTTTCCGGCCTCGGCTAACGCTGCATCCATGCGTTACGATACCAAGATCGCCATCGTGGTGCGCGAGAATCTCGCGACCTGGCAGAAACTCAATGTCGCGAGCTTCCTCGCCGGAGGGCTCGTCGGCGCCTCATCCGAACTCGCGGGAGAGCCCTATCAGGATGGCTCGGGCCGGTTCTACGGCCCGCTGATCCGCCAGCCCGTGCTGATCTTCGCCGCGAGTGCCGAGGCGCTGAAGCAGGTGCTGCAGCGCGCGCAGGGGCGCGGCGTCAGGGCCCATCTCTACACGCATGAGCTGTTCACGACCGGCAACGATGTCGACAATCGCGAAGCCGTGGCGGCGGTCGCCACGGCCGATCTCGATCTCGTCGGACTCGCTCTCCATGCCGAGCGCAAGGAGATCGACAAGATCGTCAAGGGCCTGAAGCTGCACGATTGAAAGCTCAGGGAAACAGAGCCTCCACCGGGCCTGGCGCGCGCACCGGCTCGCGCATCAGGACCCGCGCGTCCACGCCATGGCGGCTCAGCCGTTGCGGAAGGTGTAGCTGTAGCCGTTGATCGCCGGCACGCCGCCAAGATGGGCGTAAAGCACTTTCGAGCCGGCCGGGAAGAAGCCCTTCTTCACCAGATCGATCATGCCCTGCATGGATTTCCCCTCATAGACGGGGTCGGTCATCATGCCTTCGAGCCGGGCCGACATGCGGATCGCCTGAAGCGTCTCCTGCGAGGGCACGCCGTAGACGGGGTAGGCGTAGTCCTCGTTGAGGATGATGTCATCGGCGGTGATGTCCTTGCCGCCGATGAGCGCCGAGGTCTTCTGCGCGATGTCGAGGACCTGCGCCTTCGTCTGCGCGGGCGTGAAGGACGCGTCGATGCCGATGACGTTGCGCTGGCGTCCGTCCTTGGCGAAGCCGACGACCATGCCGGCATGGGTCGAGCCCGTGACAGTGCAGACCACGACGTAGTCGAACTTGAAGCCGAGTTCGGCCTCCTGCGCCCTCACCTCCTCGGCAAAGCCGACATAGCCGAGCCCGCCGAATTTGTGGACCGAGGCGCCGGCCGGAATCGCATAAGGCTTGCCGCCCTTGGTCTTCACATCGGCCAGCGCATTCTCCCAGCTTTCGCGGATGCCGATGTCGAAGCCCTCATCGACCAGCTCGACATGGGCGCCCATCACGCGCGACATCAGGATGTTGCCGACCCGGTCATAGACGGCGTCGTCATGCGGCACCCAGCTTTCCTGCACCAACCGGCACTTCATGCCGATCTTGGCGGCGGTCGCCGCGACCATGCGGGTGTGGTTCGACTGCACGCCGCCGATCGAGACCAGCGTGTCGGCGCCGGAGGCGATGGCGTCCGGTACGATGTATTCGAGCTTGCGCAGCTTGTTGCCGCCGAAGGCGAGGCCCGAATTGCAGTCCTCGCGCTTGGCGTAGAGCTCGACGGCGCCGCCGAGATGGGCTGAGAGCCGCGAGAGCTTCTCGATCGGCGACGGCCCGAAGGTGAGCGGATAGCGCTCGAATTTCTCCAGCATGGGTCTTGCTTGCTCCGTTAAACACCGGAGAAAGCTAACAAAATCGCTTCGAAACGTCCTTCCGAAATGAGCCCTCTTTCTATTGCATTTCAGCCGCAATAAGCAATTCTGTGACTCCTGCAATCAGAAACTGAGCCATATTTCGGAAGAATCTTTCATGGACCAGACGCTCGACAAAACCGACCTCAGGATTCTGCGGCTGCTGCAAAGCGACGGGCGCATGGGCAATGCCGAGATTGCCAAGCGGGTGAACACCAGCGCCGCGACCTGCCATCGCCGCATCCAGCGCCTCTTCGCCRAGGGTTACGTCACCGGCGTGCGGGCTCAGATCGCGCCGAAGAAGGTCGAGATGGGCACGCTCGCCTTCGTCGGGGTGGTGCTGGACCGCTCGACGCCGGAAAGCTTCGGCGCCTTCGAGGAGGCGATCCGCGAGATGAAGCTGGTGCTCGACTGCCACATCGTCGCCGGCGATTTCGACTACATCCTGAAGATCCGCGTGCGCGACATGGCCGATTTCAACAAGCTCCATGCCGACAGGCTGATCGCGCTGCCGGGCGTGCGCCAGACGCGCACCTTCTTCGTCATGAAGGAGGTCGTGGACAACGCGCTGCTGGTGTTCTGAGGGATCGCGCGGTCCCCCAAAAAAATCGCGTCGACGGCATTGACTTAGAGCGCGCTCGAACTCGTAGCTTCCACGGCGTCACCACGAGAAGAGGGCGGCATGAAGATCGGCGAACTGGCCCGGCGTTCGGGGCTGACGGCCCATACGATCCGCTATTACGAGCGCATCGGCCTCCTGCCCTATGCCGACCGGGACCGGTCGAGCCAACGCGACTACGATGCCTCGATCCTGACCTGGATCGAGTTCCTGGGCAGGCTCAAGACCACGGGCATGCCGATCCGCGAGATGCTGCGCTACGCCGCCTTGCGGGAACAGGGTGCCGGCACGCAACCCGAGCGGCGCGCCCAGTTGGAGCGCCACCGCGAGCAGGTCCGCGCCCGCATCGCAGAGCTCAACGCCTGCCTTCTCGTCCTCGACACCAAGATCGCCGGCTATGCCGGCGCCGAGAACAGGATAGAAGACTATGACGCACATCAACGCTCACGCCGAAACCAGCCGGCTAGAACGCGGCAAGCGCGCGCTCGCTGAGATCGACGGCGACGCAGGCCACAAGGTGATCGCGGCGCTCGCCGACATCGCACCCGATTTCGCGGACTATGTGTTCGAATTTCCCTTCGGCGACATCTATTCGCGGCCCGGTCTCGACCTGCGCTCGCGCGAGATCGCGACGATCGCCGCCCTTGCGGCGATGGGGAATGCCGCGCCGCAGCTCAAGGTGCATATCGAGGCCGGACTGAATGTCGGCCTCTCGCGAGAGCAGATCACCGAGGTCCTGATCCAGATGGCTGTTTATGCCGGGTTTCCGGCTGCGCTCAACGGGCTGTTCGCGGCGAAGGAGGTCTTCGCGGCGCGTGATCTCGCCGCCTGAACCGAGGCTGCATCGGACCCGCGGACTCCTGGTCAGCGGGTCCGCCCCTCAGACTTGAATCAGCCGTTGTACCTGGTTGCCGTCGAGCTCGTTCATCGGGCCGGACAGCACGACCTCGCCGCGGTCCATCACGAACATCGTGTCGGCGAGGTCGCGGGCGAAGTCGAAATACTGCTCGACAAGCACGATCGCCATGCCGCCCTTCTGGCGSAGATAGTCGATGGCRCGGCCGATATCCTTGATGATCGAGGGCTGGATGCCCTCGGTCGGCTCGTCCAGAACCAGCAATTTGGGCCGGGTGACCARCGCYCGCGCKATGGCGAGYTGCTGYTGYTGGCCWCCCGAGAGGTCTCCGCCGCGYCGGCCCAGCATGGACTTSAGCACGGGGAACAGGTCGAAGAGTTCATCCGGGACGAAGCGCTCCCTGCGCTTCAGCGGCGCAAAGCCGGTTTCCAGATTCTCCTTCACCGTCAGCAGCGGGAAGATCTCCCGCCCCTGCGGCACATAGGCGATGCCGGCCCGCGCGCGATCCTCGCTGCGCAGGGTCGAGATGTCCTCCCCGTCGAAACGGATATGGCCGGCCGAGATCGGCTGATGGCCGACGATGGCGCGCATCAGCGAGGTCTTGCCGACGCCGTTGCGGCCCATCACGCAGGTGACCTTGCCCGGTTCCGCGGTGACGGAGACGCGGCGCAGCGCCTGGGCCGCGCCGTAATGGAGGTCGATGGTGTCGACGGTCAGCATGACGGCGGTCCGTTTCCAGCCACGGCATTGCGAAAAAACGCGCCGTCATCCCGGGCAAGCGGCGAAGCCGCGCCGATCCGGGATCCATCGTAGAGTGCTGGAGCCCTACGATGGATCCCGGATCTCCGCTTCGCTGCGTCCAGGATGACGGTGCGGATCAGCGGCAGGGCGAGAGAGGATATGGTCAGCATCTCACCGCCCCAGATAGACTTCGACGACGCGCTCGTTGGCGCTGACCTGATCGAGCGGCCCCTCGGCCAAAACCGAGCCCTCATGCAGGACCGTGACCTTCACGCCGAGTTCGCGGATGAAGCCCATGTCGTGCTCGACCACGATCACCGAATGATCCCGCGCGATCTCTTTGAGCAGCACCGCCGTCTGCGCCGTCTCGCCATCGGTCATGCCGGCGGCGGGTTCGTCGACGAGCAGGAGCTTCGGGTCTTGCGCCAGCAGCATGCCGATCTCGAGCCACTGCTTCTGGCCGTGCGACAGAGAGCCCGCGAGCCGGTCGCGCTTGTCGGCCAGTTTCACGATGCCGAGGATGTCGTCGATGCGCTTCTGCTGGGGCTCTTCGGTCTTCCAGAACAGCGTCCTGCCGACCGTGCGCTTCGATTTCAGCGCGAGCAGGATGTTGTCCTCGATGGTGTGGAAGTCGAASACSGTCGGCTTCTGGAACTTGCGGCCRATGCCGAGATTGGCGATYGCGGCCTCGTCGAGCYTGGTSAGRTCGACCGARCCGCCRAACATCACCGTSCCSWCRTCSGGCYTGGTCTTGCCGGTGATRATRTCCATCATCGTSGTCTTGCCGGCGCCGTTGGGG
>NZ_JBFRDQ010000253.1:0-5169 GCF_052113865.1 Allobosea sp. TAB14
CGGTGAGGACGAGCGAGACCGTCGATTTCGAGACGCCGGCAGCGTCCGCGATCTCGATGATCGTCACCTTCTTCTTGGTATCTTGGCCCTTGCTGCCCTGCGGCTGCGGCATCGTTTCGTCCCTGGGCGCACCGCGCTGTTCTTTTCTTGGAACGTTCCATTATCAGTGAATGATAAGCCAAGCAATATCCTCTTTCAAAGGATTTATGCCGGCTGTATAAGGCTCGAAATGCGTTTTTAAAATTGGAACGTTCCAATAAACAATCTGGAGGAAGCGATGGCCGAGATCACCCTGCCCCGCTCGGACGGCAGCAGCGAGCGCTACAGGCTTTCGCCGCCTTCGCCGTTCCCGCAGACGGCAAAGCCCAACGGCATCCGCACCGTCTATGCCGCCGCCCATGTCGTCGCCGCCCCGCTGAAGCAGCAGGAGCCCTGGCGCGTCCCGGCCGTGGATTGGGATGCGACGCTCGCCTTCCGCCGCCATCTCTGGGGCCTCGGCTTCAAGATCGCCGAGGCGATGGACACMTCCCAGCGCGGCATGGGGCTGGATTGGCCCAACGCCGCAGAACTGATCGCCCGCTCGCTGGCCGAGGCCAAGGCGACGCCCGGCGCTGACCTCGCCTGCGGCGCCGGCACCGACCAGCTCGATCCCCAGGCCGCGCACAGCCTCGACGATGTCATCCGCGCCTATGAGGAGCAGATCGGCCATGTCGAGAAGCACGGCGGCAAGATCATCCTGATGGCGAGCCGCGCGCTCTGCCGCGTCGCGAAGGGACCGGACGACTATCTCGCCGTCTATGGCCGCCTGATCCGCCAATGCAGCGGCAAGGTGATCCTGYACTGGCTCGGTGAGATGTTCGACCCGGCGCTCGCCGGCTACTGGGGCAGCCGCGATTTCGAGCCGGCGATGGAGACGGTGCTCACCCTGATCCGCGAGCACGCCGACAAGATCGACGGCATCAAGATCTCGCTGCTCGATGCCGGCAAGGAGATCGCGATGCGCCGCCGCCTGCCGGAAGGCGTGATCATGTATACCGGCGACGACTTCAATTATGCGGAATTGATCGGCGGCGACGAGCAGGGCTTCTCGCACGGTTTGCTCGGCATCTTCGATCCGATCGCAGCGGCCGCAGCGGCTGCCTTCGCGAAGCTGGAAGCGGGCGACCGCGCCGGCTTCCACGCGATCCTCGATCCCACGGTCGCGCTCTCGCGCCGGCTCTTCGAGGCGCCGACGCAGCATTACAAATGCGGCGTCGTCTTCCTCGCCTGGCTGAACGGCTTCCAGAGCCATTTCCGCATGGTCGGCGGCGCCGAATCCGCGCGCGGCATCCTGCACTATGCCGATCTTTTCCGCCTCGCCGATCAGTCCGGGCTGTTCTTCGAGCCGGAATTGGCAGCGCGCCGCATGGCACATCTCTGCGCCCTCAACGGCGTTGCCTGAGGAGGAAAGCCATGCACGCCCCCTTGCTCGACGCCGAAATCTACGACCAGATCCGTGAGACCGCCCGGCGCTTCGCCGAGGAAATCGTCAGGCCCGCCGCCAACGATCTCGACCGCGACGAGACCTTTCCCGCCGAGATTTACCGCCAGATGGGCGCGCTCGGCCTGTTCGGCATCACCGTGCCGGAGGCGAATGGCGGCGCCGGGCTCGATACCTATGCCTACTCCATCGTCATGGAGGAGCTCTCGCGCGGCTATGCCTCGGTCGCCGACCAGTGCGGCCTCGTCGAATTGATCGGCACGCTGCTCACCCGTTACGGCACGCCGGAGCAGCTCAAACGCCTGCCCGATATCCTCGCGGGCAAGACGCGCGTCGCCTATTGCCTGACCGAGGCCGAGGCGGGCTCCGACCTCTCCAATGTCCGCACGACCGCGCGCGAGACGGCGGAGGGCTATGTCATCGATGGCGGCAAGCTCTGGATCCACAACGCGCCGGTCGCCGATCTCGGCTTCGTGCTGGCCTCGACCGATCCGGCCGCCGGCCATCGCGGCATGAGCATCTTCCTGGTCGATCTGCATGCGCCCGGCGTCTCGCGCGGGCCGAAGGAGCACAAGATGGGCCAGCGCGCGAGCCAGGTCGGCGCGCTCAATTTCGATGGCGTCACGGTGCCGCGCGAGGCTCTGCTCGGCCCGAAGGGGCGCGGCTTCCACATCATGATGAGCGTGCTGGAGAAGGGCCGCGTCGGCATCGCCTCGCTGGCGGTCGGCATCGCCCAGGCCGGGCTGGAGGCGGCGCTAGCCTATGCCCGCGACCGGCGCCAGTTCGGCAAGCCGATCCTCGACAATCAGGGCCTGCAATGGATGCTGGCCGACATGGCCAAGGACATCGCCGCCGCCCGCGCGCTGGTCGAGCGGGCCGCGCTGCTGATCGACCACGAGAAGCCTGCGACCTCCGCCTCCTCGATGGCGAAATGCTTCGCCAGCGACATGGCGGTGGCGCAGACGGCCAATGCCGTGCAGGTCTTCGGCGGCTCCGGCTATATCCGCGGCTTCGAGGTCGAGCGGCTCTATCGCGACGCCAAGATCACGCAGATCTACGAGGGCACCAACCAGATCCAGCGCACCATCATCGCCAAGGAATTGATCAGGAACGGCGCCTGACGCTTCGGCGCGGCGACAGGGTCAGGAACGCGCGAGAACCAGGCGGATGCGCGTCATGGTGCTGTCGCGGGACAGCGCCAGCTCGCCCTTGTGAGCCAGCGCCACCTCGGCGGCGATGGAGAGGCCGAGCCCCGAGCCGCTCGACTCCGGCCCCTTGGCGAAGGGACGCGTGAACTCGGCCAGCGGCGCGGCAAAGCCGTCGCCATCGTCGGCGACCTCGATCCAGGCGGCGCCCCCATCGGCGCCCACCGTCACGACGAGCCGGCTGCGGGCGCCATGCCGCAAGGCGTTGTCGATCAGGTTGCTCAGCGCCTCGCGCAGGCTGACGGCGTCGCCGGAGACGATCGGCGCCTGCTCCGCCGGCACGAAGGCGATGTCGACCTCGCGCGGCAACGACAGCGGAACCGCCTTTGCCAGAACGCCCTTGGCGAGCTGGTTGAGATCGACGGCGGCCGCAACCGCGACATCTTTGCGGTGGATCACCATCGCATGGTCGAGGAGCTGCCCGGTGAGACGGCCGAGTTCCGCCGTCCGTTCATGGATGCGCTTGACGGTATCCGCCTTGCGCCGCGATGCGGGGGTGCCGATCAGGATTTCGACTTGCGCGTCGAGCGCCGCCAGCGGCGTACGAATCTGATGGGCGGCATCGGCGATGAAGCGCTGCATGATCGCCATCCGCTCTGAGAGGCGCCGCATGAAGTCGTCGATGGCCTGAACGAGATTGCGGATTTCAAGCGGCGGCTCCGCTTCGATCGGGCGCAGGTCGTCGGGGCGCCGGCTCGCGATCTCGCGCTCGATGCGGGTCAGCGGCTTCAGCGCCAGCGTCACCGCATAGGCGGCCGCAAACAGCGCGAGCACGCTCATCACGGCGATGACGCCGAGCGCCTTGAGCGTCAGGTCGCGAGCCAGCGCGCGCCGGGCGTCGGTCGTCTGGGCCACGACGATCGTCGACCAGTTGTTGGTTCCGGGCATGTCGATCTGCCGGGCGAGCGTCGCGATCCGCACCGGCTGGCCCTGATAGGTGCCGTCTTCGAGAACGACGCCAGCGCGGGTCTCCACCGGATCGGCGTCCGATACGAGATCCTCGTAGCCGGCGACGACGATGCCGCGCGGATCGACCACCTTGTAGAAGACGAGATCGTAGTCGGCGAGCGTCGCAATCGTGGAAACCGGCGGTTCGACCGTGACGACCCCGCCCTGGACATAGACGTTCTCGGCGATCTGCACCGCGCCGCCGCGCAGCAAGCGGTCATAGGCCTGCTGGGCCGCGAGCGAGGACGAATGCCAGGCGGCAGCCCCCAGCACGACCGCGCCCGCCGCCAGCACCGCCGTGAGCACGGCAATGATGCGGAAGCGCAGCGACAGGCGAAGGTCAGACAACCGCAAGCTGATAACCCAGTCCGCGCAGGGTCCGGATCTCCACCGGGGCGTCGGCCAGCTTGCGCCGCAGCCTTGCGACGAACTGCTCGACGGCGTTGGGGCTCGCCTCCTGGTCGAAGTTGAAGAGCTGCTCGATCAGCTCCTCCTTGGGCACGATCCGCTCCGGGCGCGCGGCGAGGATCTCGAGCACCGTCAATTCGCGGCGGGTCAGGTTGAGGGGCCTGTCGCCGACGCTCGCGACCCGCCCTGCCCGGTCGATGGCGAGTGGCCCGACGCGCAGCATGTTGTCGGATTGGCCGGCGCTGCGCCGCAGCAGCGCCCGCGCGCGGGCTTCGAGCTCGCCATAGTCGAAGGGCTTGACCAGGTAGTCGTCGGCACCGAGATCGAGCGCCCCGATGCGCTCGTCCACGGCGGAGCGCGCCGTCAGGACCAGCACGGGCGTCGCCAGCCGGCGGGCCCGCATCTGGCGCAGGATGGAGAGGCCGTCCTGCCCCGGCAGGCTGAGATCGAGGATGACGAGGTCGTAGGCCTGCACCGCCAGCAGCTCGGCGGCGGTCGTGCCGTCCTGCTCCCAGTCGACGGCATGGCCGATCTTCTCGAGCCGCATCACCACGGCTTCGGCGATGTCGGCGGTGTCTTCCACGACGAGCACGCGCAAGCGGATCGGCCTCTGGTTATCGAGTCAGGCTGGAGTCAGTCCCGCAGGCTATCACTGTCGGCAAGCGCCCATAAGTGCGCTCGGGAAACGAAAACAAGGGACGGTGCATGTTAGCCCCATTTGACGCCGCATCCGCGACTCCGCTGCTCTCGGTGGAGGGTGTGACGCTGCAATACAAGACGCCGGAYGTGGTSGTSACSGCGACGCGSCGCGTCTCCTTCGACGTCTAYCCGTCCGAYCGYTTCGTSCTGCTYGGCCCCTCSGGCTGYGGCAAGTCGACCCTGCTCAAGGCGATCGGCGGCTATCTCACGCCTGTCGAGGGCGAGATCAGCCTGAAGGGCCGAAAGGTCTCTGGCCCCGGCCCGGACCGGATGATGGTGTTCCAGGAATTCGACCAGCTCCTGCCCTGGAAGACGGTGCGCGAGAACGTGGTCTTCGCGCTGACGGCCTCCGGCCGGGCGATGCCGTCCGAAGCCGGGGAGCGCGCCCGCTCCTATATCGACAAGGTCGGCCTGACCAAGTTCATCGAC
>NZ_JBFRDQ010000254.1:0-9990 GCF_052113865.1 Allobosea sp. TAB14
CGGCTCGACCGGCCGGCTCGACCGGCTGTCGGCGCTGGGTGCGCCGGCATGACCGCGCTGGCCACGAGCCGCGGGCCGCATGCCGGCTTCATCCTGGCCGCCGGGGCGGCGGTCGTCGTCGTCCTCACCGGGCTGACGCTCTCGATCATCCGCGATCACCGTGCGCAGAAGCGGGCTCTCGCCGCGCTGGAGCAGCGCGGCGCCGGGCTGGAGAGGCGGCATGAGTTGGCGGCATGAGTTCGGCGGGCACCGAACAGCAGGCGAAGACGACGATGGAAGGCGAGGCTGCGCCGCGCCGCCGTTCGCCGCTCCTGTTCCTGGCGCCGCTGATCCTGTTCGGCGGCCTCGCCATCGTCTTCGGGATCGGGCTGTTCTCCGGCGATGCGAGCCGCGTGCCCTCGGCACTGATCGGCAAGACCGCGCCGGCGATCGCGCTGACGCCGGTCGAGGGTCTGGCGCGGGGCGGCCAGCCGGTCCCGGCTTTCGGCAATGCCAATCTGGGCCAGGGCCGGGCGACGCTGGTCAACGTCTTCGCGAGCTGGTGCGCGCCCTGCAAGGTCGAGCATCCCGTGCTCGTCGGCCTGTCGCAGACGGATGCGGTGAAGCAGGGCAAGGTCGCGCTGGTCGGGATGAACTACAAGGACGAGGCCGAGAATGCCCGCCGCTTCCTCGGCGCGCTCGGCAATCCCTTTTCGGCGGTTGGCGCCGACAAGGGCGGCCGCGCCGCGATCGAATGGGGCGTCTACGGCGTGCCGGAGACTTTCCTGATCGGCCCGGACGGGCGCATCCTCGACAAGCATGTCGGCCCGCTGGATCAGGCGGCGGCGGCGAGGCTGCTCCAGCGTGCGCTGAAGGGAGGCTGACGAACAGCCGTCATGCTCGGGCTTGACCCGAGCATCTCTTCAACCGGCGCCTTCTTGTCGTGAGATTCTCGGGTCTGCGCTTCGCTTCGCCCGAGAATGACGGCTTGTGGCGCTGGTTTCAGGCCGCCTTGGCCGCGACGAGGCTCTCGAACAGGCCGCGCCCGTCGGTGCCGCCGACCAGCGAATCGATCAGGTTTTCCGGGTGCGGCATCAGGCCGAGCACGTTGAAGCCCTGCGAATAGATGCCGGCGATGTTGTTGAGCGAGCCGTTCGGGTTCGCCTCGGCCGTGACCTTGCCCTGCGCATCGGCATAGCGGAAGGCAATGAGGCCCTCGCCTTCGAGGCGGGCCAGCGTCTCGGGATCGGCGATGTAGTTGCCCTCGCCATGGGCGATGCAGACGTCGATGGCCTGGCCCTTGGCATAGGCGCGGGTATAGGGCGTGTCGTTGCGCTCGACCGTGAGGTGCTGGCGCTTGCAGACGAATTTCAGATGGGCGTTGCGCACGAGGATACCGGGCAGCAGCCCCGCCTCGCAGGCGATCTGGAAGCCGTTGCAGATGCCCAGCACATAGCCGCCGCGCGCGGCATGGGCGCGGGTGGCGTCCATGATATGGGCGCGGCCGGCGATGGCGCCGGTGCGCAGATAGTCGCCATAGGAGAAGCCGCCCGGCAGCACGACGAGATCGGTCCCACCAGGCAGTTCGGTATCGGCATGCCAGACATGGCTGACGGTGGCACCGGCCTGCTTCAGCGCCTTGGCGACGTCGCCGTCACGGTTGGAGCCCGGAAAGGTGATGACGGCGGCTTTCATCGGTCAGGCTCCGATCTCGACGCGGTAGTTCTCGATCACGGTGTTGGCGAGGAGCTTTTCGCAGGCGGCCTTGAGTGCCGCCTCGGCGGCGGCCTTGTCTGCGGTCGCAAGCTCGATGTCGAAGACCTTGCCCTGACGCACCGAGCCGACGCCGTCGATGCCGAGCGACTTCAGCGCGCCCTCGATCGCCTTGCCCTGCGGATCGAGCACGCCGGTCTTCAGGGTGACGGTGACGCGGGCTTTCATGGCATTCTCCGAGCGCGGGCTGTTTGCGGGTGCCTTAGAGCATGTTCCGCAAAAGTGGAAACCACTTTTGCGATCAGGACATGCTCAGCTTGCTGGTTCTGTACGAATCGGGGCGGGCTCAGCCGTTTCCGGCGGTTTCACGTGAATCAGCGGCTGCGCCAGGCGGCTTGCGCTTCGCGCTTGGCCGCCTCGGCCTCGTCGCTGACTGCGAGCGCGACGACGAGGCGGTCGTTCTCGCGGGCGTAGAGGATTGCCGTGACGCCTTGCCGGGAGGGCGCATCCTTGGCGCGGATCGTGACGAGGACGCCCTTGGCATCGGCGGTATCGAAGCGCGCATAGTCGGTCACGCTGCGTTCCGGTGCCGGCTTTTGAGGCTTCTTGCCGGATTTGCGCTGTTCGGCTGCCTTGGCAGCCGTTTTCTCCGCCTTGAGCCGCGCGAAGGAGCGGGCGAGTTCGGCCGGATTTTCCGAGAGCGCCTGCTCCATGCGGCGGGCCTCGGCGCCCTCGAAGGCAATGACGGCGGCAAAGCCCTGGCGGGGGCAGGCGTCGCGCGGGCAGAACACCATCGCGCGGGCTTCGAGCCCGTCATTCAGCACCCAGGAGCCGATCGGCAGACGGTGCCAGCCGGCCGATGCCGGCAATTCGGCGATGCCGGCGCCGTACTGGTCGGCGCAGCCGCCGAGCAGGAGGCTCGCCGCGAGGAACAGGGGCACGACATGAAAACGGGAGCGCATGCGCTCCCGCTTCGATTGCGATTGTGGCCGGGTGACGGCGCTCACTGCACGAGGCGCGGGCCGCTCTGGCCGGGGTTTTCGTTCTCGCCGAGAATGCCGAGGCGCCGGGCGACTTCCGAATAGGCCTCGATCAGGCCGCCCATGTCGCGGCGGAAGCGATCCTTGTCCATCTTGTCCTTCGACTTGATGTCCCAGAGCCGGCAGGAATCGGGGCTGATCTCGTCGGCGACGACGATGCGCATCATCTCGCCTTCCMAGAGGCGGCCCGTCTCCATCTTGAAGTCGACGAGGCGGATGCCGGCGCCGAGGAAGAGGCCGGAGAGGAAGTCGTTGACGCGGATGGCGAGCGCCATGATGTCGTCGATCTCCTGCGGCGTCGCCCAGCCGAAGGCGGTGATGTGCTCTTCCGAGACCATCGGATCGTTCAGCGCGTCGTTCTTGTAATAGAACTCGATGATCGAGCGCGGGAGCTGCGTGCCTTCCTCGAGGCCGAGGCGGGTCGAGAGAGAGCCGGCGGCGACATTGCGCACGCAGATTTCGAGCGGGATGATCTCGACCTCGCGGATGAGCTGCTCGCGCATGTTCAGCCGGCGGATGAAATGCGTGGGAACGCCGATGTCGTTGAGGTTCGAGAAGATGTGCTCGGAGATGCGGTTGTTGAGCACGCCCTTGCCGTCGATCACCTCGTGTTTCTTCGCATTGAAGGCGGTGGCGTCGTCCTTGAAATGTTGGATCAGCGTACCGGGCTCCGGCCCCTCATAGAGGACCTTCGCCTTGCCTTCGTAGATGCGACGGCGGCGATTCATGGGGATGTACCGTGGCTTGAGGAAATCCAAAGGTCGGCCCTTCACTGGACGCGATGACTGTCGCGGCGGGATCTTGGCCCCTGATCGTGTCGGCCGGTTCGCTCCGGTCCGGGCGATCCGTCGGGGATCGCGGACCGGCGTCGAGCCGGTTTCTCGCTTCGCGCCGAAGGGCGCCATGCGCCTGCTATATGGAGTGTCTCGCCCGCAAACGCAACAAATCGCCTCCGGCCCCGCTGCCGGATGGCTGAAAGCCCTTAAAAGCGTCCTCGCCCGCGGCCGAGACTGGCTCTTGCCGGRGCGCCGCCCTATATGAGGGACGACGACGCCATCTCAAGCCCCGCACAGGAGCCCGACGCCGCATGACGACCTTCGACCAGCGCAAGGACGCCTTCGAGAACAAGTTCGCCCATGACGAGGAGCTGCGCTTCAAGGCTACCGCACGGCGCAACAAGCTGCTCGGACTCTGGGCGGCGGAGAAGCTGGGCAAGAGCGGCGCCGAGGCGGACGCCTATGCCAAGGCGGTCGTCGTGGCCGATTTCGAGGAGGCCGGCGAGGAGGACGTGCTGCGCAAGGTGAAGAACGATTTCACGTTGGGCGATGTCGCCGTGCCGGAGACGGAGATCCGCCGGGTGATGGCCGAGCTGCTGATCCAGGCGGCCGAGGAGATCCAGGCCGGGCGCTAGAGCTCTTTGATCCTGCATCGGCTTTTTCCGAAAACCGCGTTCCGCTTTTCGGGCTGATGCCCGGGCCGCCTCCCGGTTTACGCAAGGCGAGATTGAAACGGGCGCATGGGCGCCCGTTTGCTTTTTGGGGCGCCGCCGGTTCAGGTTGCGGACGCCCGCCATTCGTCGAGAGCGGGCTTCCAAGCGGATCACCCCATCATGGCCAAGCCCACCGTCCTGTCCTCCCTCGCCGATCGCTTCGCGAAAGGCGGGACCGTCGTCTCGGCCTGGTGCGGCCTGCCCGACCCGTCGGTCTCCGCCATTCTCGCGCAGGAGGATTTCGATGCGGTCACGCTCGACATGCAGCATGGGCCGATCACGCTCGGCGAGGTCATCCGCGCGATCCCGCTGATCAATGCGGCCGGCAAGCCGGCGATCGCCCGCATCCCGGTCGGCGAGTTCCAGAACGTCTCGAAGCTGTTCGATTCCGGCGTCTCCGGGGTGATCGCGCCGATGATCAACACCATGGAGGATGCGCGCCGCTTCGCCGCCTACTCCAAATATCCGCCGCTCGGCGAGCGCAGCTGGGGCAGCTATGGCGGGCTTGGCGCCTCCGGCCTCGACCAGAACAGCTATCTCAGGCAGGCCAATGGCTTCTCCATGACCTTCGCCATGATCGAGACGCGCGAGGCGATGGCGATCGTCGACGATATCCTGGCGTTGGAGGGGATCGATGCGCTCTTCGTGGGCCCCTCGGACCTTTCGATCGCCCTGTTCGGCGGTGCGAAGGTCGACGCGGCCGCGCGCGAGGTGGACGAGGCGCTGAAGCATGTCGTGGCCCGAGCCTCGGCCGTGAATAAGCCGGTGGCGCTCTATGCCGGGACCGCGGAGCGCGCCAAGGCCGGCCTCGCCATGGGCGCGCGCATGGTCACGGTGATGAGCGACAGCGGGATGCTGCGCGCCGGTGCGCAGACGGCGTTGAAAATCGCCCGCGGCTGATTTTCGGGACTTGTCGGTTTTCGACGGAACTACGCGACGCTTTTCGGCAAGCGCTGCCGCCAGCGCCAGCAGGGTGCGCTGTTTGGGTCGTGACAGCCCCGAGAGGCGCATGTCGTCATCGGTCGCGGCCAGCAGGCGCTCGGGCGTCAGCGGCACGAAGACGCTTTCGAAGCGATTCCAGACCGCCCGCGCGCTCGCCACGGACAATTGCTGCGAGACGATGATGCCGGCAAGCCCGGTCAGCCCGCCCTCGCGCAGCCGGAGCGGCGGCAGGCCGGTGCGGTCGATGATGGCGCGCCAATGCGGATGCCGCGCGGCCAGCGCGGCCATGCCTTCTTCGAGATCGGCGTTGCAGGTGATTCGTTCGGTCATGGGCTTCAGGATGGCTGGCAGGCGGGACGCTTCCCGTCAGCAGCGCTTGGCCTCGGCGGATGGCTCTTCTAGAACGGCATAGCCTAAGATCGAACCGATGGCCGCATATCCACCCGATTCCCGGCAGCCCGTCTTCCGCTTCGCGCCGAGCCCGAACGGGCGATTGCATCTCGGCCATGCCCTGTCGGCCCTGAGCAATGAGGCGCTGGCGCGGCGCTTCGGCGGGCGGCTCCTGCTGCGGATCGAGGATATCGACCTGATCCGCTGCCGGCCGGAATTCGTCGATAGCATCCTCGCGGATCTGGATTGGCTCGGTATCTGCTTCGAAGGGTCGGTGCGACGACAATCCGAGCATTTCGACGATTACGGGCGGCCGCTTGCGTCTCTGCAGGCCCGAGGGCTGGTGTACCCCTGTTTCTGCTCGCGGCAGGAGATCAAGGCGGCGGTCGCTGCGTGCGAGGCCGAAAACGGGAAATCCTGGCCGGTCGATCCGGACGGCGCGCCGCTCTATCCCGGTTTTTGCAAGGGGCTCGACAAGGCGGAAGCGGAGCATCGGATCGCTGCCGGCGAGCCGCATGTGCTACGCCTCGACATGGCGCGAGCCTTGTCACAAGCCGGGGATGGCCTGGGCTACGAGCTGTTCGATGAGGCAGGCCGCCGCTGCTTCGTGCCGGCGCAGCCCGCTCGCTGGGGCGATGGCGTGCTCGCGCGCAAGGACGTGCCGACGAGCTATCATCTCGCGGTCGTCACCGACGATGCCTTGCAAGGTGTCAGCCATGTCGTGCGCGGCCGGGATCTCGAGGCTGCGACGGACGTTCATGTCGTGCTGCAGCGCCTGCTCGGCTTGCCGACGCCGCTCTATCATTTCCACGCATTGCTGATCGACGCCGACGGCCGCAAGCTCGCCAAGAGTCTCGCCTCCGAAAGTCTGGCGGAGTTGCGGGCGCAAGGCGTCTCCGCCGCTGCGATCAGGCAGAGGCTGGGTTTTGCCTGAAGGTCGGAATGCGGGCGGGCCCGCCGCGTGGGGCTACCCGACGCCGAGAAAGGTCAGCCAGGCGGCCGTGCTGAAGAGCGACAGCAAGGTGGACAGGGTGATCGCGCTCGAGGCGTCGGCCACGCCCTGCCGATAGCGCTCGGCGAAGAGATAGGCGTTGATCCCGCAGGGGCAGGCGGCAAAGAGCACGGCGACGCCGGACCAGTGCGCCGGCATCTCGAAGATCCGGGTCGCGAGCCAGTAGACCAGCAGCGGGTGGAGGCCGAGCTTGAGGCCGCTGAGCACGGTCGGCAAAGCGAGGCCCGATTCCAGCCCATAGCGCCGCATGGCGATGCCGAGGCTGATCAGCGCGCAGGGCACGGCCGCACCGGCCAGCAGATCGACCAGCGTCCAGAAGGGCTCCGGTATCTGCGCCACGAAGGGGCGCACGATCGAGCCGAGGATGATGCCGATGATGATCGGATGGGTGAAGAGGCGCTTGATCAGGAGCGGAATCGAGGCCGTGCGTCCTTCGGCCAGCAGGGTCGCGACCGTCATCGTCACCGGCAGATGGACGGCCAGAAGCAGGCCGAGCGGCACGGCGCCGGCATCGCCATAGGCCTTCAGGATCATCGGGACGCCGACGAAGACCGTGTTCGACTGCGCGGCGGCGAAGCCGGAGACGACCAGCTCAGGCCCTTTCCGGGCGAAGAAGCGGCTGGCGATCAGCATCGCCAGCGCCCAGACCACGGCGAGCCCGGCGAAATAGGCGATCCAGTAGCCCCAGGGCTGGGTCGCCGGGATATCCGCCTTAGCCAAGGTGCGGAAGAGCAGGCAGGGCACGGCGAGGACGAAGACGAAGTCGGAGAGGCCCTCGCCGGTCGTCTCGCGCAGGAGCTTCGTCCACCGGGCGAAATAGCCCAGTCCGATCAGCCCGAAGACGGGCAGGACGACAAGCAGGGAAGCGAGCATGGGTCAGGGTCACGCCGCGAGGACAGGAAGCCGTTTCGCGGTGTCGCCTTTATCGGCTCGTGTCAACTGGCGAAAGCAGAGCGCGCCGCGTTTTGCCGGCGCGCCATGCGTTCAGCGCAACTGTGCGACGGTGCCGCCCGCCTTCTCGATCAATCCGCGGACCTCGTCGCGCTGGCGCTTGAACTCGGCCAGCGTCKKGCCYTSSAGCTCGCGYCCKCGCGGMACGCGGATCTTSAKCGGRTTCACGAARTTGCCGTTGACCAGCACCTCGTAATGCAGATGCGGGCCGGTGGAGAGGCCGGTGGTGCCGATGTAGCCGATGACCTGGCCCTGGCGGACCTTGGCCCCCGGCACGATGCCGGGGGCGAAGTTCGACTGGTGCGAATAGGTCGTGACATAGCCGTTGGCGTGCTGGATCTCGGTGTGCTTGCCATAGCCCGAGGACCAGCCGGCCTTGAGCACCGTGCCGTTGCCGGCGGCGAGGATCGGCGTGCCGATGCGGTTGGCCCAGTCGATGCCGGTATGCATCTTCGAGTAGCGCATGATCGGGTGGTAGCGCATGCCGAAGCCGGAGCGCAGCTCGCCTTCCGCGACCGGCTTGCGCAGCAGGAACTTCTTCAGCGATTTGCCGTCATCGTCGAAATAATCGATCAGCCCGTCTTCCGGCGACTGGTAGCGATAGACGCGGCGGGTCTCGCCGTTGACGGTGAGGCTGGCGGAGAGGATCTCGGACCGCTCGCCTTCCTCTTCCTCGGTGTAGATCACCTCCAGATTGTCGCCGCCATGGATGCGCTGCTGGAAATCGAGATCATAGGAGAAGATGCGCACGAGATCGTCGACGAGCGGCCGGGGCAGGTCGTGGCGGGCCGCCGTCTCGTAGAGGCTCTCATAGAGCCGGGCGCCGCCGGAATCCTCGTCTTCCTCCTCGCTCTCGACATTGCGCCGCTCGCCGCGCTGGGGCGTGGCCGCCTCCGGGATGTTGACGGCAACGAAGGCGCCCTTGTCGTTCATCGCGATGATGCCGTCCGGCTGGCCGTTGGTGAGCAGCGAGACGCGCATGATCTGGCGCGCGTCGCCCGCGCCCGGTCCCGGCGCATAGAGCACCTGCAGGACCTGCCCGTCGGGCAGGGGCGCGGTCTTCACCTTGCCGCCGAAGGCGGTGATCATGGTCCGGATCTGCTCCGGCTGGGCGCCGGCGCCGCGCATCACCTGCTCGAAATTCTCGCCGCGCTTGGCCATCACCAGCTTGTCCTCGACCTCGGGCTCGCGCGAGGCCGGGATCGGGGTCTTGGGCGCATTGGTGACGTTCTCGGGAACGACGCGGACCTCGATGCCCGAAAAGCGCGTATCGGTCGCGGGCGCATAGCCGAGGATGTCGCCATTGACGGGGGCCGCCCCGGTCAAGGTGCGGCTCAGCATGAGCTGCGGCGGGATCGGCAGGGCGCGCTGGCGGCCGGAGGCGACGTTGGCGCGCTCCTCCTCGATCTGCGACACGACCTCGCTGTCGCCGAGCTGCGGCTTGCCCGGCGGAATGACGATGTCGGCGAGGTCACGCTTGACGATGGTGACGTCGGCGTCGGCGGTGTCCTGCGCCGGCTCGGCATAGCGCTCGTCCGGCTGGCCGCCCTCGGCGAAGAGCCGCAACGGGTTGAAGGGCGGGATGTTGGTGGCATAGACGCCGGTGGTCAGCGACAGGTTGGTGGCGAGCCGCACGAAGGGCCTGACGCGGATGACCTCGCGGTCTCCGACACGTTGCGACATCGGCGCGCGCATCGTGTGGCGCGCCGCGAGAACCGGCTGGTCGGCGACGAGCTTGTCGGCCTTGCGGGCGCCGCCGCCATCCCCCGCCGCCGAGGAGGCACGTACCGCGACCATCTCGGGCTGCTCGGGATAGCTGGTGTCGCCGCGCATCGCGACCAGGATCGCCGCGCCGAGCAGCGCCGCGCCGCAGGAGCCGACGAGCGCGCAGGCGAAAAGCCAGCGCAGCGACACACCGCGCCGATCGAGCGGCTGCTGGCGCGAATCGACCGGGAGAATGGGCGGCTCGATCCCGAGATCGACCAGCAAAGCCGCTGCCTCGGGGGCAAGCGGCTCGACCGGTTGGGCGAACTCGGGATGGGCGTTCATCGTGTGCTGTCTTGACCTTGATCGCGAACCCCGCCGGAGCGAGGCGGTCTTGAGCGCGCTCTGAACGAAGGTGTCCCGAGAACATGCCCGTGTCGGCAGCCGGAATCAATCCGCCGTGCCGTCCGCCCCTGTGCCGGCGGAATGCGGCTGTTTTGCGAAACCAGAGGTCTACGCGCGCGCACCGCGCTTACGCACAACGCGCGCGTACCAAATAAAAAAAGTGCGCAGGGCCGGGAGGGGGCGTTCCGAGGAAATCGAACAGGTCCGTCAAAAAAAGTTCATCGAGCGTGTTGACATGTCTCGGGGGTCCCGCCTATAAACCGCCCATCGAGACGGCGCCGCCGCTGAGCGGCGCCTCTTCTGCGCTTCCTAAGGACGCTGGGGCTGAGGCCGGTTCGCCGGGTGAAGTTCTGTCGGTTTTGTAG
>NZ_JBFRDQ010000255.1:0-5143 GCF_052113865.1 Allobosea sp. TAB14
GGCCTCTGGGAGACCAAATCGACCGGGGAGCAGGGAGAAGCGGTGGCCAAGCAGTGCGTTGGCCCCGGCGCTGACCAATCCGCCATTGGCGGCATGACGGCGGGCGCCTGTTCCAAGATGCTGGTGACCAAGACGGCGACCGGCTACGCGGTGGAGACGGAGTGCTCCATGGGGCCGGTCAAGGCCTCTGGCAGCAGCGTCATCACCGGCGATTTCGAAACTTCGCTGCGAACCGAGGGGACGACGAAGATCTCCGGCATGCCCGGCCAGTCCGGTCCGGTGGAGCGCAGGCTGGTGGTCGAGGCCAAGCGTCTCGGCGATTGTGGTCCGGGGCAGAAGCCGGGCGACATCATCATGCCGGACGGCAAGGTCATCTCGATGCCTCAGGCGCCCAAGCCATAAGAGTTGCCGACAGGGCCCGGAGCACAATCCGGACGTCGACGTGAAGCCCGGCCGAGAGGTCGGGCTTTTGTGTCTGGAGGCGTGGAGGAGATGAAAATCGACGATTTCGGAGGTTGGAGGCTCCGGCATTTACCTGGCACTAACCTTACTGAGCCTTGAATGACGCGGCGTCCTTCCCGGGATGCGAGAGTTCTGCGTCACATGGGTGGATCATGACCGCTGAAGCTGGGACTGAAGCGCGAGGCAACGGCGAAGGCCGGGGCGACATGCTCGACCTCGCGGCACTCTGGGCGGCGATCAAGCGCCGGAGAGCCTGGGTCGTCGTGCCCACGCTGGCGGCGCTCGGCCTGTCCTTCCTCGCGGTGAACGTCGTGACGCCCCGCTATACCGGCGAGGTGCGCCTGCTGCTGGAAAGCCGCAGCGGTTTCTACGCATTGCCCGGCCAGTCGGCTCAGGATACCGCCGGCCAGTTCGACGCCGAGGCCGTGCAGAGCCAGGTGCAGATCATGATGTCGCGYGACCTSGCSCGAGARGCGATCAARCGCATCGGMCTCGTCGGCAATCCCGAATTCGATTCCGGTGCGGGCGCGCTCGGAGCCCTGCGCAAGGTCGCGGTGATGATGGGCCTCGGCGCCCACCCGGCCGACCGCTCTCCCGAAGAGCGCGTTCTCGAGAAGTATTACGACCGGCTCCTAGTCTATCCGGTGGCGCGCTCGCGCATCGTCGCGATCGAGTTCACTTCGCAGGACCGGGCGCTCGCCGCCAAGGCCGCCAACACCATCGCCGAGACCTATCTGGAGTTTCAGGAGGCGGCCAAGCAGGACAATGCCCGCAGCGCCTCAGCCTGGCTCTCGACCACCATCGAGCCGCTGCGCAAGCGCGTGGCCGAGGCTGACGCCAAGGTCGAGACGTTCCGCGCCCAGCACGGCCTCTTCGCCGGCCCCAACAACACCAGCATCAACGCGCAGCAACTCGCCGATCTCTCGACGCAGCTCTCCGCGGCGCGCAGCCAGCAGGCCGAGGCGCAGGCCAAGGCGGGGATGATCCGCGATGCGATCAAGCAGGGCCGCACCTTCGAGATTCCGGAGGTGGCCAACAACGAACTCGTCCGCCGGCTGATCGAGCAGCGCGTCAATCTCCGTGCCCAGATCGCGGCGGAATCGCGCAGCCTCCTGCCCGGCCATCCCCGTATCAAGGAGCTGAACGCCCAGCTCGCCGATCTCGAAGGCCAGTTGCGAGGCGCCGCGGAGCGCGCCGTCCGCACGTTGGAGAACGAGGCCAAGATCACCGGCCAGCGCGTCGAAAGCTTCCAGGCCGCACTCGACGGCCAGAAGAAGAACGTCGCCACCTCCAACGACAGCGAGGTGCAGTTGCGCGCGCTCGAACTCGATGCCCGCACCCTGCGCGAGCAACTCGAGCAGTATATGCAGCGCTATCGGGAGGCCGTGGCGCGCGACACGCTGAATGCCACCCCGGCCGATGCACGCATCATCTCGCGCGCCGTCGAGCCGATCGATCCGTCCTTCCCGAAGAAGCTGCCGATCGTCCTCGTCTCGACGCTTGCGACCTTCCTGATCGCGCTGGCGACCATCGTGACGCGGGAGCTCCTGAACGGGCAGGCCCGCCCGCTGCCGCAGCCGCGCGGCCCGCGCTGGGTCTCGGTCGCTGATGAGGAGGCCGCGGCGAAGTCGGAGAATCCGACGCCCGAGACACCGCGTCGCGATTCGGTCGCGGGCCTGCTGACCCATGCCGGCCGCCTCGGCCATATCAGGCTCGACCTCGACCGCCCTGAGGAAACGCTGGCCGCGATGGCGGAACGCACCGAGGAGCCGCAGCGCGGCCTGGCGCCGGTCATGCTGGTGCTGGACGCTGGTGCCGAGGGCGCTGCCAAGCCGCATGATCTCGCCGAATTGCTGGCGCAGCGCTGCCGCTGCATCCTCGTCGATCTCACCAGCGACCACGACCATGGCGAACCGGGTTTCTCGGAGCTGCTGGCCGGGGAGGCGCTGTTTTCCGACATCATCATGCGGGCGACGGGCTCGCGCCTGCACAGCATCGGCCCGGGCCGGGCGGGACGCGAGGCGGTCTTCGCCGCCGCCGATCTGGTCGATGTCGCGCTCGACGCGCTCTGCGAGACCTATGACTGGGTCCTGGTCGCCGCCGCTTCCAACGATGAAGCTTCGATGCTGGAGCCGGTCGCGCGCCGGGCGCAGGGTGGCCTCGTGATGAGCGGAAAGGCCAGCAACGGCCACGCGCTCGAAGTGGCCTATCGCCTCAGCGAATTGACCAAGGCGCCGGTTTCGCTCGTGCTCGATGCCGAGCACGAGGTTCCGATGGCGCGCATGCGGCAGGACGAGGAAGAGCCGGTCGAGGCTTAGAATCTATCCTTCATCAGGCTCGGTCGAGCCGGATGAAAGATATCTGTCGCTAATTGCCGGTGGCCAGCGCGATGCCGGCAATATCGGCCAGCGTGGTTGCCGCGTATTTCTTCAGAAGCACTGTCTCAGCGGCCGCATGGGCTGCCTCCAGCACGGAGTTCGAGGCGCGCTCGACCGGGCAGGACGGATGGTCGCGGGAGACCGGGGCGGCGAGCACGGGGCCCTCGTTGAGCGCTCGCTGCACGGCAAGCACGGTGATTTCGTCGAGCGTCCTGATCAGTTTCCAGCCGCCGCCGCGGCCGCCTTCGCTCTCAACGATGCCGGCGTCGCGCAGTGCCCCCAGCGTGCGGCGGACAACGACGGGATTGGTGTTGAGCATCTGCGCAATCCGCTCCGAGGTCTCCTTGCCGCCGAGCAAACCCATATGCACCAGCACGTGCAGCATCCGCGCCAGACGGCCGTCGGTCTTCATCGCAAGTCTTTCCGCAACTATTGATGTTACGCGATATTGACATCGCGGCTTTTGCGTAACAGGAATTGTTACGCACTGAAAGGGCAAGCCTGCCTCGAAGCCGGTTTCTGACCGCCTCGACGGCCWTGCTTGTCTCGACACCCATTCTTCACGGCTCCGGCCGGGAGCCCAACATGCAAGAAAAAACCATCGCAACCCGCACGCTCGAGATGAGCATCCTCGATGCCGGCAGCGGCCCGCTGGTGCTGATGTGCCATGGCTTTCCCGAGACCAAGCATGCGTGGCGCCACCAGATCGGCGCCCTTGCGGCCGCCGGTTACCGCGCCGTCGCTCCGGATATGCGCGGGTATGGCGGCACTGCAGCACCCGAGGGGGCGGATCACTACACCGTCGTTCATGCCGTCGGCGATCTCGTGGCGCTTCTCGATGCGATCGGTGAGAAGCAGGCGGTCATCATCGGTCACGACTGGGGCGCTACGATCGCCTGGCAGGCGGCCCTGATGCGCCCGGACCGATTCCGCGCGGTGGTGGCGCTGAGCGTGCCGATGATGGGCCTGCCGCCGGTGGCGCCGTCAAAGCTCTTTCCGCAGAATGGCGAAGCGCTGTTCTACACGCTTTATTTCCAGGATCCGCAGGGCGCAGAGAAAGAGTTCAGCCGCGATATCGGCCAGACGCTGCGCAAGCTGATCCATGCCGCCAGCGGCGAAGCCGGACCGCGCCGGCCCGGCGACGGCACGCCCAACCCCTTCGGCATGGTGAGCCGCAACCGCGGCCTGCTGGCCGATCTGCCCGATCCCGAAGCGCTTCCCGCCTGGCTGCCGCCCGCAGATTTCAACCGTCTCGCCCAGGCCTTCACCGCGACCGGCTTCGGCCCGGCCCTGAACTACTATCGCAATCTCGACCGCAACTATGAGCTCCAGCAGGCCAATGCCGGCCAGACCGTCACCGTCCCCGCCCTGTTTGCCATCGGCGAGCGCGACACCGGCCTCGCCATTCCCGGCATGCCCGAGATCATCGCCGCCATGCCGCATCTGGTCCCCGGCCTGCGTGGCTCCCACACCATCCCCGGCGCCGGCCATTGGCTGCAGCAGGAAAGGCCGGAAGCGGTGACGGAACTGGTGCTTGGGTTTTTGAGGGAGGTTGCCGGGTGATCCAGTACGGATCGACGTTCATGAGAGCCGGAGCATCGGGGCTATAAGATAGACGAAGCCTTTGAAGTGAAGGGTTCTTCGGTCAAAGCGCGCAGCAAAGCGACGGAGGTGCTTCATTCGATTGAAGCGAATCCTGAATGCCGATCGGCCCTAATCCGCCACGGCTCCCGCCTTCGGTCGGCGCAGCCAGCCGGAGGCGCGCTGTGCCAGCTTGAGCGCGGCGGGCGAATTCTTGATGCGCCGCTTCAGCTCCCGCTTCGCCTGCGCGACCGGTACGAACAGGCGCCCCTTCAGCGTCAGCGGCAGGAAGCTGTCGACAAGATCGTCATGGTCGTCGCAGAAGGTCGTCTTGTAGCGCGCCTCGCCGATGCCGAGGTCGAAGACCGCGTATCCTTCGTCGCATTTCAGCCGGATCAGATCGGCCAGCAGGAGCTCGCCGGGGCTGGTCTTGATGCTCTCGCTCGCCATGTCGAAGGAGGTTGCCATGCCGGAGAAGCGGCCTCCCTGAACCGCGCCGACATAGGTCGCGACGGAACGGCCGTTCAGGTCGAGTGAGTAAAGCTCGATGGTCGGCGTCGCGTCGCCGTCGCCCGCCGCCGCCCGCGCGAGAAAGGAGTGCATCGCCGGTTCCGCGAAGGGGTCGGRCACGCCCATGCTGCGGAAACGCTCGGCCTTCTGCAGCAGGAAGGCGTCGATCACCCGCTCGATCTCGGCCGGCGTCCGGGCCAGCGTCATTGTGC
>NZ_JBFRDQ010000256.1:0-5087 GCF_052113865.1 Allobosea sp. TAB14
GCTTGCACGCCTTGCGTGATCAACGTCTCGAAGGTCGCTTCCAACAACTCGCGTGCCTTCAGACGAGCCGCGATGGACCCCATGACGAGGTTCCACATCTCGCGAGAGAATGTCGCCGTCGACTGGACCTGGTAGTCGTTTTCAGCGCTCGGTTCGATGTTGGGCATGACTATCCCTTAGCCGAGACGGACGGCGCTACGGACCGCGTCGGTGCCGTTCTCCGCAATGATCTGCAACAGGCTTTCGCCGGGCATCTCATGCACCGATCGACCAGCGTTGAGTGGGATCAGCCCGAGCTTGACAGGCCGAGTGAGGCGAACGGTGTAGGTCGCGGATGGGTCGATGGAGTCGAGGGTTTCGTCGGCCATTGCGGACTCCTTAGAGCGCATACATCGAAGATGTTTCGATAAACGGGACGTTCGTCACGTCGGCCGCGCCCATCTCGATCCGGGCTCGCGCCGAAGTCGTTGACGGAACCGTGAAGCTCGCCAGAACGCGGCGTTTCAGCGGATTTGCGACGTCGATCGTCGTCTCGGTTGTGGTCGGGGTGTAAGTCGTCGCGCCGACCTGACACTTGACCGCAATCGTGTGAGAGGYGGCTTCGAAATTGTCGACCGTCGCCTCGACCTGAATTGCGGTCGTCGACAAGCCGAAGTCTTGCGCCTTCGATACCGCGACCATCGTATTGCCATGGCGGAAGGCGTACATGCGCGCCGTCGTATCGAGCACGATCGCCGGCGCGAGGTCGGTCGTATGAACCATAACGGCGCGCAACTCCGTCAAGGCCGGCAAGCCCATAAGGCTTGCGGCGCCGCGAGCCGCGTCAATTGTCAGGTCTTTCCACTCGCCGTCGCCGCCGCTCGGCTTGACCTGCCAAATGAGTTGCGTTCCACCGGGAATCCATCCGCCATGCAGAAGCCGAATCTCGCTCATGCCGCTCGCCAGCGTGAGCGGATTGAACATGATTTCCGTGCGGGTCGAGGCGAACGAAGCGGCATTGATCCGCATCGCGAAGTCGCTATCGGTCAGCACCTGAGACCACGCGCCGTCGCCGCACACGAACCTAGAGCCCTGCGAGAACCGATTGCCCGAAACCGTACCGAGCGCGTGGTTTCCGGTTGTGACCGTGAACCAGCAATAGCGCTTGCCGCTTTCGAGCAGAGACGGACGGAAATTGAACTTGACCCAACCGAGCGCGAGATCATCGACGGACTTTTCGGCATAGGTCACGACACGATCGAAGCGCGGCGAGCCGTCGTCGGCGCATTCGGCCAAGACCAAATAGACCGATCCAGATGACCCTACCCGCGTGAAAAACAGGTCGACAGACGTTGCAATCATCGGCTGAGCGTTGAGGAAGGTTTGCCCCATGACGGCGCCGTTCAGGCCGAACGTCTCGGTCACCTGGTCCCAGTAAACGTCCGTGACGGTGCGTTGGATGACCTGACGAACCGCCCGGATCACATGCCCGGCCACTTCAGCGTTGCCGGTGATCGCGACCGTCTCGAAAGTCTCGCCGTTCACCGTGAACAACTGCCCGACGGAGGTATAAGCCGACGCCGTTCCGAGCGCCGAATTGATACTCGTATGGGTCGCATCGGCCCAATAGACGCCGTTTTCGCAAATCGTGACGTTGGCGCCGTATTCGATGACCTGACGCGCAACTTCGCGACGTACCGCGCTGACGACAGTGTGAACCGTCGAAGAGATATTGACCGTCCCGCCGTCGCTTTCGACCTCGATTCGGGTCGCTTCGGTCCATGCCGGCATCAGAAGAGCACCGGCCCCGGTACCGCTGATCCGAATGCTTGCCGACCCCGGATCGATGAGGCTCATTTGAACGTCGTTCTGCTGAGTATACGGGAACCGCACACCCTCGCGCACGCGCGCATGCCATGACGCATGCGCGAAATCCCATTCGTCGGGGAGGAGACCGGGGTCGAACCAATAGGCGACAGCCTCGTCTGGCAACCTGAGATAGCGCCAAAGCTGGCCGATATCGCGCTTCATCTGGCGGATGACGGTCGGATGCGGGATATCGCGAAGGCGCTGAGTGATATTGACGATATCCGTCTCGATCGTCGTGGTGCGACGGGAGATGTTGCCAAGGTCGGCTTCGTTGGCAGAGACTCGCTTCTCTATCTCGTAGAGCGACTTCACGCGCGAACGCTCGCCGGGTTCGATCAACGCGATCCCCTCGGAGGCCAGAAGAACCCACGCGACGACTGCGTCGGTGTCCGCGATCGTTGGGCGCAGAGCCGGAGCAGGCGACGCGGCGCCCTGCTGAATCGTGAACGAAGCCTTGCGGACCTCACGCTTCGGCGCCGTTTGCTGGACCGGCTCGGAGGTATCGACATCGGTCGAGGTCTCGAAAATGCGAAGCGCCGTTTCGGTTTCGGCGCTGCCACGCATAATCAGCGCGACCCAACGCTGATCCGAGGCCGCGAGCGGGATATAGATTTGGAGATTGATATCGGTCGCATCGACCGCCGCATAAACCGTGTCGGCGGTGTAGTAGCGGCCAGGCGTCAGCCGAACGATCTGCGCCGACTGCTGTGTCGCCGTGAAGCCGGACCAATGCGCCGGATAGCCGACCGCATCGGCGACGAGGCTGTCGGTCGCAGCCTGGGCGACGGCGCCGATCGCGGTCAGGTCCTCGGCCTCGATGACCTCGGTGTCGTTGAACAGCATGCGCTGCGACATGGGCTTCCCTCAGAGGCTCGTGCGGTCGATGAAGTCGTCGAAGCCCATGCCGAACTGCATCTCGTCGAAGCGCGGCCGGCGGCGATGGGCGAAGGTGGCGGTGTATTGCGTGCCCGGCCCCTTGGAGACCGTGGCTGCGATTTTTGCCCGGCGGATCGGTTCGAGGTCGACAGGCACCGCGGCGTGATTGCCCGCGGTACCGCGCCCGGTGACGCAGCCGCGAACATGCCGCAGCAGCCGAACCTTGAAGAGATAGCGGGCGGTGAACGCCGGGAATTGAAGCGGCTGCACGCCGACGGCTGAGAGCCCAGCTACGAAGCGGCGCGGATGCGCGACGGCCGAGATCAGCTCGGCATCCACATAGGCGAGGAATCGTCGCAGCCCGATCCGCGTGCCGACCAGATCGGGAAGCTCCCAATCGGCAGCCATCGCGCGCTTGCGGGCCTCGCTCCAATCGTCGAACCAGAGTTTCACGCCGTTGTGCACGGCGACGAAGGGCAGGAAGGGCAGCGTCGTCGAGGCAGGATCGACGAGCTGGGGGATCGGGATCGGGAGCTGCGCCTCCGCGCCCTCCATCGTCGCCCATTCATAAGCGCCCGACGTATCGGGCAGCAGCAGTGACCAGCTCATCCCTGCACCTCCACGGTGATGGAGAGATCCGTGCGAACGGGGATCTGGTAAGGCGAGGCGGCGACATCCGCCGTGGGGCTGGCATGGGCGACTTCCGCGATCGAGGCGCCATAGGCGCTTCCGGCGACGAGATCGCGCTGRATCGTCCCGCCGATCAGGTGGCGGGCATCCGTCGCGGCTGCAACGCGCGCGGCCGCCTCGAGCCGCACGAGCTCGGCATCGGGCCCAACGGGAACTTTGATCACCTGGCTAACCGCATAGGTCAGCGGCGTGGCTGCCAGCACGAACATGCCGATGGCCTCGACCTTCGAGGAGGGAGCCGTGACAGCTGCCCGCACCGCAGCCAGGTTCTCGGTGGGCGTGATGCCGCCGGCGCCGGCGATCACGAGATCGGTCTCACCGCGACGGCCGTGCACGGCAAAGCCGTTGACGCGGGCGTCCCACATCGCCGGCCAGGCCTTCCAGGCGTCGAACAGGATGCGGTCGATGCTGCCGGCGGCGGCCCGACCGAAACTGAGCAGGTAGCGGTGAAAGAGCTGCTCGTCGGTTTCCGGCACGCCCGGCGCGGTTTCCAGGCGCACGACGCCCTGACGGGCGACGACATTGTCGAGATCGGCTTTCTTCGCCAGCGGCGCCAGCACCGCGCGGATCGCGTTGTTGACCATCGCCCGGTCGAGCAGCCGCAGATAGGCGGTCACTCGTCCGATGACGATGGCGGGATCGGTCGCGAGGCTCTCGGCCGTGAAGGACGGCAGCTCCGGCCGGGTCGCGCGCAGATCCTCCCAGTAGGCGAGGAATTGCGTAACGAAGGCCGCCAGCAACGTCGGGTGGTCGAGCGGCAGGATCGCATCCGGCGGCGGCAGCCGCGACAGGTCGATCGCGATGGGCGAGGTCACATTCATGCCGCCAGCACCTTCACGCCGTTGTCATTGGCGGCCAGGACGGCGGTTTTCGCCTCGAAGACGGAATAATCGCCGAGATGACCGTTCGGATAGAAGCGGCCCTCGATGACGAAGGCGAAGACGCCATCGGCGCYGTAGCGGGTGAGCTGGATCTTGGTCAGGCGGAAGCCCGGCTCCCACGCCTTCAGCGCAGCCGCGATCGCAGCGTAGAGCCGCATGATCGTCTGCGGCGTCGCGTTATCGTCCTGGATCTCCGGCACGAGCGAGCCGAAGGCGCGGAGCATGACGAGGCTCGCCACGCGGGTGCGGATGATGAACGAGATCGACTGGACGCAATGGTCCCAGCCGATCAGCACCTCACCCGTGCGCCTGTTGAGCCCGACGCGCATTGTCAGGCGACCTTCTTCTTGCGCTTGCTGGCGGTTTCCTCGCCATCTCCTTCGGGTGCCTGCGGATCTTCCGCCGGCGGGGTCTCGACGGGCGGGGCGATCGGCAGCCCGGTTGTGGGGTCGACCTCCTCGATCGTGAGGTTGCGCAGCTCATGGCGCGCCTCGGGCTCGGTGAGCCAGAAGACATGCCCGACCATCGGCACCACATTGCCGTCCTCGTCGCGCCGCGACGGCACCTTGCGGCTGGCGACATACCAGCCGGCGCGGTCGGTAACGGCATAGGCTTTCTTCTCGTCCATGGTCAGGCTCCTGTAACCGCGCCCTGAAGGACAGGCGCGGCGATCTTGGTTTGAGAGGTGATGTCGCGGCTGGCGTGCAGCTCGCCGTCGAAGACGCCGGCGACGTTCGAGCCTGCGGCCGCGCCGGCCGTGAAGCCCTTCGGCATCGAGACCGGCCCATCGAG
>NZ_JBFRDQ010000257.1:0-5060 GCF_052113865.1 Allobosea sp. TAB14
GCCGCCGCCATTGCGAAGGTGGTCAGCAGGATGTTGCTGGTGTGYAGTACCGCGAACCGTATCAAATCCCCGACGAGCGAGTTTTGGGACCCGAATGAGAAACGCCGGTTGCCGACGAAATTGAGGGGCACTGATGCGACGTAGCCCGCGATCGACGCAAACTTGGCGTCGACGCCGAGCAATCCGACAAAAAAAGCCGTAACCGCAGCGAAAACCAAGCTACTGGCAGCTCCAATGATGCCGAAACGAACTGCCTTCAGCAAAAGCGTGTCGGAAGCCAGGAGCAGATTTAGCCTCGCCCGGAGCCAGGCCATGCGACCTGTCATRCCGTGGCCGCWACGTAATATTGTCCACCGAAKGGCAGGCCGGAGAACATGCGGTCGATCCGMCGCAGGATCACGTTTGCGGGCGGGACGGAAAGGATRAAGCGCGACCGGGTGCGGCTGAAGCCRGCTTCCTGGAGCAGCCGCTCGGTCTCTTCATTTCGCAACAGCACCGCGTCTTCATCGAAGGGGCATGTGTTTACGGCCCGCATCGTCAGCGGATTGCGSGGGTTGTGCTCGAAAACGAGACCRAGCCCTCCCGGCTTGAGYACGCGGCGCATCTCCCGRGCAAAATTCTTCCATTGMGYGGGRGGGACATGATGCAGRACGCAGATRGTGAAAGCGACATCGAACGTGGCGTCTTCATAGGGAAGCGCGCCCCCGTCATAGACCTTGTAGTCCACATCGGCGTTGCGCTGCCGTGCGGTCTCCACACAGGCACCGGACACGTCCACCCCGGACAGAGTTCCGAATCGAGGCTTGAGCAGGGCATGGTAATTACCGACACCGCATCCGACATCGAGCGCCGCGAGTGAGGCCCCCCGCCCGAAATGGGCATCGACGATGTCGCCGATATAATCGGCCTTCACACGGGTGAAGAAGTCAGCCGACAGGCCCGTGAAGGAAACGGAGGCGCCRACTGCCTCRGARTARGTCTCCTTRTASGAGTCRAACGTCTTAGCAGTCTGGGCCTGCTGTGGATCCATCSGCCTTGAACCTCCATGAACTGCTCAGAYSACCGGCCATTCAACACTGCAAAGCGCCGGCTTCGAACGATAGCGCGAGCTGACGAGACACCAGCCGAATACCCGTCTCAAGATCGGTCGGCCGCCAGTCTTGCGGCAGRGCCGAYACKCGATAWGTGATGTGGCTGGCGTTCGAAGGCTGGACATCTAGCTTAAGATAGAGTGGCCGTCCAACRACTTTCCGGGCGATCTCGAGYATTTCGCTGACMGAGGCCGGCTTGCCGCTCGCCAGGGTAAAGGTCTGYGARGACGGCTCCGMTCCTTCGATGCGGCGAGCGATGAATCCGCCRACATCCGAGGACAGGACATAGTCGCGCACGGTGTCGAGACCTCCRAATATCCGCGTTGTGGCATGCTTCTTGGCGTTGCTGACCAGGGTGCTCAACAAGCCAAACCGGCCYGTGGARCTGAAACCGTAAATCGARCTGGGSCGGTAGATATARCCRGGYATCTCCTGRCGMAGGCCATGGACGATYTTTTCCTGCACGAGCTTGGAGCTGCCGTAGGCGCGTGCCGGMCGGGGAATTGARTCCGCATCCACGAAACGCTGYCCTTCGAACAGGCCTCCGGCAGAGCTAAGCATGTGAAAGACGCAMGTCGCGCTCCGCCAGCGCGATGAAAGGCTGCGRGTCCAGGCYGCGATGTCTTCSAATGCYGCGATCTCWCGATTRAGAGYYGTCCATTCCGCATCGAAACCCGCGGCTCCGGCCGCCCAGACRACRTCGAGACGCCAAATGGTGCCGGCCTCCGGGGCGACGCTCGATATTGCCTCGGTGATGCGCAGGAGATCGCCGGCGCGCTGGTCCGCAGCCCGCCATGAAAGAGGCAGTTCGACGGGCGGCGCCAGTTCGGACCGCCGCAGCGCCTGGACGATCGCGCTGCCGACGAGCCCGACCCCAAAGACTGCAACGACATGCCGCCCGTCTCCCTGCGGGCCGGGGCGAGCGATCAGGATCATTCCGGCACGGATGCGAAATGGGCCGCCAGACGCTTGTCGATCGAGCGATCGACCGTGAAAAAGATCGGCTTGCCGTGRGAAGCCTGCACSAGCGTGGAGAGRTATTCGAGCGCCAGCGCGACCAGGAAGCTCACGAAGCCGCCGAAGAACAGGATCGCCAGCATGAGCGACGTCCAGCCCGTCACGGGAATGGAGTYCGGCGAMACGAYCCGTTCCAGCAGCAGGAAGAGGATGCCCAGCATGCTGATGCCGACAATGGCCATGCCGAGAAGRCCGAACATGCGGATCACCTTGACCTGGCTCGATATTAACAGTCGCCGGGCATGGGAGAGGAGGCGACGAAAGCTGTATCCGCTGCGCCCGCTCGTGATGAAGCGACGATCTTTCAGGTCCAGCAGCTTCATGCCGACACGCTTGGTGAACCACGAGAGCGCTACATCGAAATAGGTCTCGTATCCGCACACGCTCGACGCCGCCCGGGCCAGCGAGCCGCGGAGCAAKCGAAAGCTGTTGAAATGCCTGATATTRGGRTTTCCGGTGAGGAATACCATCAACTGCTTGAAGCCGTTGGAGCCCCAGTCGCGGGTGCGGGCTTCGTGGACGGCGCTCGCCGGCTTTGCGTAGACGATATCCAGGCCGGATGTCACAGCTTGCTTCAGCAGCGTCTCGATCTCCGAAGGCGGGTGYTGCAGATCCTCATCCATCGTCACCACCCAATCSCCGGAGCTGTGCAAAACGCCGGCGATCGTAGCCGCATGCTGYCCGAAATTCCGCATCAGRTGGATCGCGGAYACCCAGCCATGCGTCGCTGCGAGCTGATCGACGATGCGAGGGGAGSCGTCTATCGCGGCRTCGTCAACGAGGATGACCTCGGACAATTCCATGGGTGCACCGCGYTGGCGCCATGCCGTCCGCACCCGCTCGAGCTCTCCGATCAGRTCAWTGAGAAAKGCTTCACCGGARTAAACCGGYACSACAACCGAGACGGAGACAGGYGAATCGAAAGACATRAGGTGCTCTATCRGAGTATCTGCCTGCCGGGTCGGCCGGCCGCGGCGAGCTTTCTATAATCAGTGCCGACTGGATYGAGTGCATCCCACGCCAGACCGGAAACAGCAAGTTCRGAGATTCCGGTCGAGCTCCGTCTAGCGYGCTCCGGAGCGCCAAACTGTCCAAACTAGGCACCTTACGATGCGGGCAAGAGAGGGCATCACTCGAACCGAGACCGATAAAAGGACAGGACATCGGCAATAGTTTGCTCAAGCGCGATCAGGGGTTGCCAGCCCAAATGGTCGCGAGCGGCCCGCGGGTCGCCCGAAGCTCGTGGAATGTCGTTGGGCCGGAGCTTAGCGGCGTCCACGTGAACTTCGATCGGTACTTTGGCTTGTTCGAGCAGCAAGCTCAATAGCAGCCCGATGCGCAAGGGATGACCCGTGGCGATATTGAAGACCGAACCTGTCGGGATTTGTGTAGTGGGGAGAGCCGCTAGCAAATAGGCTCGGGCTACATCACGGACATCAAGAAAATCGCGTTCCGCATCGAGGTTTCCGACACTAAGGACCGGCGCCTGCCGGCCACTTTCAATCCATGCCACCTGTTGTGCAAATGCCGGAAGGACGTATGAGGGGGACTGGCCCGGCCCACTGTGATTGAATGGGCGGAACCGGACCGCTTCGAGCCCATCCAAGGACATCTGCCCGATCATCAGGTCCCCGGCAGCCTTGGAGGCGGCGTAAGTGCCGCGGGGCAGCAGCGCGGCGGTTTCAGCCAGCGCAGACGGCGAGGTTAGGAAGCTGCCGCCATACGCCTCTGAACTACCGACAAACAGCAGACGAGTCTTGGGGGACTGCTCGCGGATGGCTTGGGCGATATGCAGCGTGCCCATGACGTTGACCTGCCAGGCGGTGCTGGGATCAGCCCGCGCAGCGGACGGTGCAGCGATCGCGGCCAGATGCAGCACGACGTCGGGACGCGTGGCCGACATAGCTTGAGACACTTGCGCAGAGTCGCGGATGTCGCCGGCTTTCTCGCCAAATAGCGATATGGCTTCGATATCGGGTTTGCCCAGCTCCGCAACGAGCTTTAGAAAAACGGAGCCCACAAAGCCGGCTGCACCCGTGACCGCAATCCGCCAAGGTCTGGAATTCATCGCTGCGTCCGTGCTTGTCGCGGGCCTACCGTTGCCGTCGCATTCGATTTTACGAGAGGCGTTTGAGGTCAGCCTCGACCATCTCTACGATCATCTCCTCTAGAGAAATTGTCGCCTCCCAGCCGAGCTTCGCTTTCGCCTTGCCAGGGTTGCCGAGTAAGACGTCAACCTCAGCCGGCCGGAACAATTGCGGATCGATGATGAGATGATCATCGATGTTAAGCCCGGCATGTTTGAATGCTATCTGGCACATCTCGCGCACCGTCGTCGTCCTGCCGGTCGCCACCACGTAATCATCCGCGACATCCTGCTGGAGCATCCGCCACATCGCCTCAACATAGTCGCGCGAATGTCCCCAGTCGCGCTTGGCGTCGATGTTGCCAAGCCGGAGTTCTTGGGCAAGGCCTAGCTTGATGCGTGCGACGCCGTCCGTGACCTTGCGCGTAACGAATTCAATACCGCGCAAAGGTGACTCATGGTTGAATAGGATACCGCTGGAGGCGTGAATGCCATAGCTTTCACGATAGTTGACGGTAATCCAGTGGCCATAGAGCTTGGCCACCGCATAAGGAGAGCGGGGGTAGAACGGTGTGGTCTCGGACTGCATGCTTTCTTGAATCAGACCATACATCTCAGAGGACGACGCCTGATAGAAGCGCRCATCCGGACTTTCGAGTCGGATCGCTTCCAGCACATTGGTGACCGCAAGCGCGGTAACTTGACCAGTCAGAATGGGCTGCTGCCATGACGACTTGACGAAGGATTGCGCTGCGAGATTGTAGACCTCGTCAGGCTTGACGTCCCGCAGGGTCCTTATCAGTCCCGACAGGTCGAGCAGATTGCCATCGAGCAGGCTGACTCTGTCCGCTATTCCCAGCCACTTC
>NZ_JBFRDQ010000258.1:0-6227 GCF_052113865.1 Allobosea sp. TAB14
AGATCAGGTTGTTCCGCGACTGGATTCTGGCGGAGGCCCGGGCAGCTTCCATGAAGCTGCCGGTACTCGAGGGAAGCCGGAGCGCGACCGCCCCGGCTGCCTGATCGTCCGGATCAGGCCTGTTCCTGCTCCGACTTGATGATCTCCGGCCCGACCTTGCCGTCGAGATAGACGCCGACCTGCTCCATGAGCTGCTCGACGCGACCGTCGAAGAAGTGGTTCGCGCCCTCGACCACGGCATGCTCGATYTGGATGCCCTTCTGGGTCTTCACCTTCTCGATCACCGCCATCACCTCCTTGACCGGGGCGACGCGATCCTCCGAGCCATGGACGAACAGGCCGGAAGACGGGCAGGGCGCCAGGAAGGAGAAATCGTAGCGGTTCGCCATCGCCGCGATCGAGAGGAAGCCCTCGATCTCGGGGCGGCGCATCAGCAATTGCATGCCGATCCAGGCGCCGAAGGAAACGCCCGCGATCCAGCAGTTCTTGGCCTCGGGGTTGAGCGCCTGCATCCAGTCGAGCGCGGCAGCCGCGTCCGAGAGCTCGCCGGCGCCGTGGTCGAAATGGCCCTGGCTGCGGCCGACGCCACGGAAATTGAAGCGCAGCGCCGAGAAACCCCGGTTCACGAAGGTGTAGAACAGGTTGTAGACGATCTGGTTGTTCATCGTCCCGCCGAATTGCGGGTGCGGATGCAGGATGATCGCCAGCGGCGCGCCCCGCTTCTTGGCGGGCTGGTAGCGCCCTTCGATCCGGCCTGCCGGACCGTTGAAAATCACCTCTGGCATCGTCTTACCGCCTTTTGTTGACGATGCCGGCAGGAGCGGAGCCCGGGGCGGCCGAATGCCGCTCCTGAAGCCCGCCGCCCTTGACGGCACCACCTCGTGCGCCCTAGATAAAGAGCGCTTAGAATGGTTCTAACAGCCGTGAACGAACGAAGAACAAAACGGTATGCCGCTCTCGGAAACCGGTTCGACCTCGTTCTGGCCGGTTCGGACGGGCGGCTATAGCACGGCGCACAGGTGCGATTTCAAGCATTTCGTGTCGAGCCCGTGAGATCGCGGCCCGCGATGAAGAAGATGGAGCAGGCAGGACGGTGATGGCGGCAAGGCGCGCCTATCTCGACCACAATGCCACGACCCCGGTGCGGCCGGAGGCGGTGGAGGCGGTCGCGCATGCGCTGACCCTGCCCGGCAACCCGTCCTCCGTTCATGGTGAAGGGCGCGCGGCCCGCGGCGCGATGGACACCGAGGCGAATGTCACCGTGCTCTCGCCCGGACTGATGGATTGCGATGGCGGCCGCGATTGTGTGCGGGTCCCGGCGTCGCTCCTGCTTCACAGCGCGAGCGAACATGCCTGCGTGCGCGATGGACATCGCTTCGCCGCCGGTTCCGCCGAGGAAATCCCTGTCGATGGCGACGGGCTCGTCGATCTCGTCTGGCTGGAGGCGCGGCTCGCGCGCTTCGCCGCCGAGATGCCTAGCGCGCGGGCGCTGGTCTCGATCCATCTCGCCAATAACGAGACCGGAGTGATCCAGCCGGTCGCCGAGGCCGCTGTCATCGTTCACCGTCATGGCGGGCTTTTGCACAGCGATGCCGTGCAGGCTGCCGGCAAGATACCGGTCGATATCGTGGCGCTCGGTGCCGATGCGCTGACGCTGTCGGCCCATAAGATCGGCGGGCCGAAGGGGATCGGCGCTATCGTCTTCCGCACCGGCGCGCTCGAACTCGCGGACAAGCCGATGCGTGGCGGTGGTCAGGAGCGCGGCTGGCGGGCCGGAACCGAAAACTTGCCGGGAATCATTGGCTTCGGCGCCGCGGCTGAGGTTGCGCGCAAGGTTCTGGGCGAGGAGGCGGCCCGGCTTGCCGTGTTGCGCGACAGGCTCGAAGCCGGCTTGCTGGCGCTTGCGCCGGAGACCGCGATCTTCGGCCGCCCGGTGGAACGCCTGCCCAATACCAGCGCCTTCGCGACGCCCGGCCTGAAGGCCGAGACGCTTCTGATCAAGCTCGACCTGATGGGCGCGGCGCTGTCCTCCGGCTCGGCCTGCTCCTCGGGCAAGGTCAAGCGTTCGCATGTGCTCGATGCGATGAAAATCGACCCTGCCATGAGCGCAGGGGCCTTGCGGGCCTCGCTCGGATGGACCACCTGCGAGGCGGACATCGATCTTTTCCTCGCGGCCTACGAAAAGCTCGTGGCTGCGCAAGCCGATCGGGGCGCCCGGGCTGCCGCCTGACGCGTTCCGCAACACGAAGAAATTGAACCGGCGGGCCTTGAACCCGCACTGGAGACTGAGAAATGGCAGCGGTCCAGGAGACCATCGATCAGGTCAAGTCGATCGACGTGACCGAATACAAATACGGCTTCGTCACGGAGCTCGAGGTCGACAAGCCGGCCAAGGGCCTGACCGAAGACACCGTGCGCTACATCTCTGCGCGCAAGAACGAGCCCGAATGGATGCTCGAATGGCGGCTCGACGCCTTCCGTCGCTGGAAGACCATGACCGAGCCGACCTGGTCGCGCGTGAACTATCCGCCGATCGACTACCAGGACCTCTATTATTATGCGGCGCCGAAGAAGGGCGCTTCGCCGAAGTCCCTCGACGAGGTCGATCCGGCGATCCTGGAGACCTACAAGAAGCTCGGCATCCCGCTGCGCGAGCAGGAGATTCTCGCCGGCGTCGCGCCGGAGAACCGCGTCGCGGTCGATGCGGTGTTCGATTCCGTTTCGGTGGTCACGACCTTCAAGAAGGAGCTGGCGCAGGCCGGCGTGATCTTCTGCTCGATCTCGGAAGCGATCCAGGAACACCCCGAGCTGGTGAAGAAGTATCTCGCCACCGTGGTGCCGGTGACGGACAATTATTTCGCCACGCTTAACAGCGCGGTCTTCACCGACGGCTCCTTCGTCTATGTGCCGAAGGGCGTGCGCTGCCCGATGGAGCTGTCGACCTATTTCCGCATCAACGAGCAGAACACCGGCCAGTTCGARCGCACGCTGATCATCGCCGACGAGGGCGCTTATGTCAGCTATCTCGAAGGCTGCACGGCTCCCAAGCGCGACGAGAACCAGCTCCACGCGGCGGTGGTCGAGCTGATTGCGCTCGACGATGCCGAGATCAAGTACTCGACCGTGCAGAACTGGTWYCCSGGCGATGCCGAGGGCAAGGGCGGCATCTACAACTTCGTSACCAAGCGCGGCGATTGCCGYGGCAAGAACTCGAAGATCTCGTGGACGCAGGTCGARACSGGMTCSGCSATCACCTGGAAATACCCGTCCTGCATCCTGCGCGGCGACGGCTCGCGCGGCGAGTTCTACTCGATCGCGGTGTCGAACGGGGCGCAGCAGGTCGATAGCGGCACCAAGATGCTGCATCTCGGCAAGAACACGACCTCGAAGATCATCGCCAAGGGCATCGCGGCCGGCAAGTCCGACTCGACCTATCGCGGCATGGTCTCGGCCCATCGCAAGGCGACGGGCGCGCGCAACTTCACCAACTGCGACTCGCTGCTGATCGGCGACCAGTGCGGCGCGCACACCATCCCCTATATCGAGGCCAAGACCGCGACCGCGATCTTCGAGCATGAGGCGACGACCTCGAAGATCGGCGAGGACCAGCTCTTCTACTGCCAGCAGCGCGGCCTCTCCGAGGAGGAGGCGGTGGCGCTGATCGTCAACGGCTTCGTCAAGGAGGTGCTGCAGCAGCTCCCGATGGAATTCGCCGTCGAGGCGCAGAAGCTGATCACCATTTCCCTTGAAGGCTCCGTGGGCTGACGCCCGATCGTTTCCGAGATGCCCGGGGCAAGCCGGGCATGACGCCGAGACCAAGCGCGTCATGGTCGGGCCCGACCCGACCATCTCCTGCAAGATGGAACTCTGAACAATSCTCGAAATTCGCAATCTGGTCGTCAAGATCGCCGACGAGGACAAGCAGATCCTCAATGGCCTCAACCTCACCGTGAATGATGGCGAGGTCGCCGCGATCATGGGGCCGAACGGCTCCGGCAAGTCGACCCTGTCCTATGTCATCGCCGGCAAGGAGGACTATGAGGTCCTCGACGGCGAGATCCTGCTCAACGGCGAGAACGTGCTGGAGATGGAGGCCGATGCCCGCGCCGCCGCCGGCATCTTCCTGGCCTTCCAGTACCCGCTGGAGATTCCCGGCGTCGCCACCATGACCTTCCTGAAGGCCGCGATGAATGCGCAGCGCAAGGCGCGCGGGCAGGACGAACTCCTGACGCCGGACTTCATCAAGCAGGTCAACGCCGCCGCCGACAAGCTCGGCATCGCCAAGGACATGCTGCGCCGTCCGCTCAATGTCGGCTTCTCCGGCGGTGAGAAGAAGCGCATGGAAATCCTTCAAATGGCTCTGCTTTCGCCGTCCATGTGCATCCTCGACGAGACCGATTCCGGCCTCGACATCGACGCGCTGCGCATCGTCGCCGAGGGCGTCAATGGGCTCCGCGACAAGAATCGCGGCTTCCTCGTCATCACCCACTATCAGCGCCTGCTCGATCATATCGTGCCGGACACCGTCCACGTCATGTCGAAGGGCAAGATCGTGAAGACCGGCGGCAAGGAGCTGGCGCTSGAGCTCGAGAAGWSSGGTTACGCWKCCTATGGGGAGGCCGCCTGATGGCCATCGTCACCCCGCTGAAGACGGCGGCCGAGCAGACGCTGATCCAGCAGTTCGCTGACAGCAAGGCCGAGCTGCCGGGCGGCCCGGCTGTGCGCAAGCTGCGCGAGGACGCCTTTGCCGGCTTCGAGGCCAAGGGCCTGCCGCATCGCCGGCTCGAATCCTGGCGCTATACCGACCTGCGCGCGCTGCTGCGCGAGGCCCGTCCGCTCGCCGACGGCGCCGCCGTCACCGAGGCGGTCAARGCTCGCCTGGCCGCGCTGAAGCTCGACGGCCTGCGCCTCGTCCTGGTCGACGGCGTCTTCGCGCCCGACCTCTCGACGCTCGACGACATTCCGGAAGGCGTTTCGGTGCAGTCGCTGTCCGAGGCACTGGTCTCTCAGCGCGAGGGCCTGTCCCGCGTGCTGTCCGGCCCCTCGGTCGGCGCCGACGATACCGGGCTGATGCTCAACACCGCACTGAKGCGCGACGGCGTCTTCGTCGAGATCGCCGAGGGCCGGAATCTGGAGCAGCCGATCGTCATCGTCTCCCTCGCTTCCGGCCATGAGGAGCGGGCGGTGTTCCACCGTTCGGTCGTGCTGGCGGCGCAGGGCAGCCGGGCGACCATCGTCGAGGTCAGCGAGGCGGCCGGCGAGGCGGCCCAGCAGATCAACGGCGCCATCGTCTTCGAGACCGGCGACGAGAGCGAGATCCAGCATGTCCGCATCGTGACGTGGCAGGCCGCGGCGAGCGTGCAGGTGCAGAGCCTGCTCGCGACCGTCGGCGCCCAGGCCAAGTTCGACTCCTTCGCCTTCGTCGCCAGGGCCGGCACGCTGCGCCAGCAGCATTTCGTCCGATTTGCCGGCGAGCACAGCGAAATCGGCCTGCGCGGCGTCAATCTGCTGCGCGGCTCGGAGCATTCCGACGTCACGCTGATCGTCGACCATGAGGTGCCGCACGGCACCAGCCGCGAATTGTTCAAGACGATCGCGAGCGGCGAGTCGACCGGCGTCTTCCAGGGCAAGGTCGTCGTGYGCCCGCATGCGCAGAAGACCGATGGCAGCATGAAGAGCAACGCGCTGCTGCTGAATGACGGCGCGACGATGTTCAACAAGCCGGAGCTCGAGATCTTCGCCGACGACGTGGTCTGCGGCCATGGCGCGACCGTCGCGCAGATCGACGGCGACCAGCTCTTCTATCTGATGGCRCGCGGCCTGCCGCGGCCCCAGGCGGAGGCGCTGGTGCTGCAGGCCTTCGCCGGCGAGGCGGCCGAGTTCATCGGCGACGAGAATGTGCGCGAGCTCGTCATGCACGAGGTCGAGTCCTGGCTCCAGGCCCGCGAGGCCGCCTCCGAGGTGAGCACCGTCTGATGCCCTACATCAATCTCCAGATCACGAAGGGCGCGACGCGCGAACAGAAGGCGCAGATCGTCAAGGAGTTCACCGAGACCCTGGTGAAGGTGCTCGGCAAGAACCCGCAGAACACCCATATCGTGATCCAGGAGATCGAGCGGGAGGATTGGGGGCATGCCGGCGCGCTCGTCGCCGACCGGCAGCCCGGTACCGGAAAGGCGTGAACATATGAACGCGGTGACCGGCCAGCCCGTACTGAAGCCCTATGA
>NZ_JBFRDQ010000259.1:0-5026 GCF_052113865.1 Allobosea sp. TAB14
GGGTTGAACCGCGGATAGATCATCAGCACCCGGCAGCGGTCGATCGACATCTCATCTTCCTTGTTCGCGCTTGGTGAGCCGGGGAGGAAGCGRGAGCGGCAAGATCGCGGCGGCCATTCGGGGCACGATCCAGAATGGCTCCGGGCAGTTCCCACCCATAGCACCATTGCTCCAACCGTTCGAGGACGGATAAGCGAGGGTCGGTCGCCCTTATCCGGAGAGAGCAAGGCCGGTGCCGCGGCGTGGCGCGCGCGATTCGCCTTTCAGATCAGAGCGCTGCCCATTCTCGGATGGTTGCGGGGCCACCGGGACAGCTCCAGAAACTGCCGCAAGCGACAAAGCTTGGAGGCGGCAGCGGCTCAGGCACATGTTCGCGCCCTCCGCGCCTGAGGAGCTTGAGATACGACGGCGACGACGCTCCGATCGATCGTGATCGACACCTCCTGAAACGGCGATAAGATCGCAGGGCATGGTCCTGTTCGAGTCGATCCTCGCCATCATGTTCGGGGCTGTCCTTCTCGCAGCGGGGTCGCGGCGGGCCGGTATCCCCTACCCCGTCGTGCTCGCCATCGGCGGGACGGCGCTCGCCTTCATTCCCAATGCGCCGCGCATCACGCTGGATCCGGAGCTCGTGCTCGCCCTGTTCGTCGCGCCGATCCTGCTCGAYGCSGCCTTCGAYASCTCGCCGCGCGAYCTGCGCCGGAACTGGCTGCCGGTGACCAGCCTGGTGTTCATCGCCGTCGGCGTCACGACCGCTGCCGTCGCCCTGGTGGCGCGGTGGTTCGTGCCCGAACTGCCCTGGGGGGCTGCGATCGCGCTGGGAGCGATCGTCGCGCCGCCGGACGCCGTCGCGGCGACGGCGATCCTGCGCAGGGTGCGGCCGCCCCATCGCATCGTTGTGATCCTCGAGGGCGAGAGCCTGCTGAACGATGCGACCGCGCTGCTGATCTACCGCCTGGCGCTGGGAGCCGTCGCGGCCGGCAGTTTCAGCGTGACGAGCGCCTTGCCGGCCTTCGCCCTCGTCACGGTGGGCAGCATCATTCTCGGCGCGCTGCTCGGCTGGGTTTCGGTGCGGCTGCTTGCGCTGTTCGGCGACCCGCCAAGCGCCATCATCCTGCAGTTCATCTCGACCTTCGGCRTCTGGATCCTGGCGGAGCGGCTGCATCTGTCCGGGATCATCACCATCGTCGTCTATGGCATCGTTCTCGCGCGGACGGCACCGGCCCGGACGAGCGCGCGGCTGCGCATCCCCTCCTATGCCGTGTGGGAGACCACGGTCTTCGTGCTCCAGGTCCTTGCCTTCGTGCTGGTCGGCTTGCAGTTGCGGCCGATCCTCGAGGGTTTCGACGCCGCGCAGCGCGTCGAAAATGCCTGGATCGCGTTCGCGGTTCTCGCAACCGTCATCGTGGTCAGGCTGACATGGGTGGCGACCTACAGGACGCTCGCCCTCCTGCGTCCGGGCCGAACCTCCGGCGCGAGCGACAAGGCGGCCTCGCTCCGGAACATCAAGGGCAGCGCCGTCGTCGCCTGGAGCGGCATGCGCGGTATCGTCACGCTCGCCGCCGCCTACGCCCTTCCCGCCGGATTCCCCCATCGGGACATGATCCTGCTCTGCGCCTTCACCGTCGTGGTCGGCACGCTGCTGATCCAGGGGCTGACGCTTGCGCCGCTGCTGCGCTATCTCGCCATCAGCGACGATCATCCGGTCGACCGTGAGTTCGCCCTGGCGCGGAAGGCCGCGCTGGAGGCGGCGATCGGATCGCTCGAAGGCGCGCTTCCGGCGGCTGCGGCGCCGATCCGGCAGGAGTATCGCGACATGCTGGAGCAGACCGGGCGGACCGCGCAGCTCGACACCGACCATAACGCCCTGCGGCGGACGGCGCTCGCGGTTGCGCGCAAGACCGCATTCGATCTGCGGCAGCGCGGCACCATCGGCGACGACGCCTTCCACCGACTCGAGGAGGAACTCGACTGGCTGGAGCTCGGCGCTTCCCCGCGGGAGGGCACTGCATGAAGCCGCTCGATGTCGCGATCGTCGGGGCCGGAGCGGCCGGCGTGGCCGCGGGCCGGCATCTCGTCGCCTCCGGGCTCGAAGTGCTTCTGATCGAGGCGACCGACAGGATCGGCGGGCGGGCGCATACCGCTTTCGGCGACGGCCTGCATTTCGACCTCGGCTGCGGCTGGCTCCATTCGGCGGATCGAAACCCCTGGGCCGCGCTGGCACCGGAGCTCAGCTTCCAGCTCGACCGAACCACGCCGCCATGGGGCGTCCAGTTTCGCGATCTCGGCTTTCCCGCGGCCGACCAGCACGCCGCGCGCGCGGCCTTCGCCCGTTTCGAGCAGCGCCTGCGTGAGGYGCCGCCCGGCAGCGATCGCGCCTCGGATCGTCTCGATGCCCACGACCGCTGGACGCCCTATCTCGAGGCGCTGAGCACCTACATCAATGGCACGGAGCTGGAGCAGCTTTCGATCCGCGATTATCTCGCCTATGCCGATGCCGACAGCGGCGTGAACTGGCGCGTGAGCGAGGGCTATGGCCGCCTCATTGCCGCCGCGGCGAAGGACGTTCCGGTCGCGTTGAGCACGCCGGTCTCGGGGATCGACGCATCGGGACGCGCGTTGAGGCTGACCACCGCCAGAGGCGAGATCGAGGCGGCGCGCGTCATCGTCACCGTCCCGACCGACGTGCTCGCCTCCGGCGGGATACGTCTGCCGCCGCGGGCTTCGGATCACATCGATGCCGCCAGTGCGCTGCCTCTCGGCCTGGCCGACAAGATCATCTTCAAATTGTCCGATTGCGACGGCTTCGAACCGGACACGCAGGTCCTGGGCAATCCGTATGTGGCGCGGACGGCAAGTTACCACCTGAGGCCGTTCGGCCGGCCGCTGATCGAAGGCTTCGTCGGCGGCGCGGCTGCACGCGAGCTCGAAGCCGATGGCGGCGCTTTCGCCGCTTTCGCGCTCGATGAGCTGGCCGGGCTTTTCGGCTCGGGGATCCGGAGCCGGCTGAAGCCGATCGCGCAATCGCGCTGGGGCCGCCAGCCTTTTGCGCGAGGCTCCTACAGCCACGCCTTGCCAGGCCATGCCGAAGCCCGGGCCATTCTCGCCGGGGATGTCGATGGCAGGCTCTTCTTTGCCGGCGAGGCCTGCTCGACGCAGGATTTCTCGACCGCGCATGGCGCCTTTCAAACCGGCCTTGCTGCCGCACGAGCCGTTCTGGCAACGCGGAAGGCTCGTTTGCAGGTCTAGAGACCTGAGGAGCGTTGTCGCGGGTGTCATGCGCTTCGGCCTCACCCCGCCCGGACTTCGTCACGCGCGCGGCGTGGAGCTGGCGATGGCCGGCGCGCACGATGCCGAGGTCATGGCCCAGATCGAGCACGCCACCGACAAGGAGGCCAAAATCTATCGCCGGCAGGCAGAGCGCCGCAGCCTCACAGGCAATGGACGAGCGAAGATCGACAACGTCATCGACCTGCGCGCGAAGCGCCGATCCCAGAACCAAGGGTGAGTTTGTGTTTGTAAACGGCCCTGTAACCGGGCTGCAAACGGGGCCCTCGAAAGAGAGCTAAGTAATGGCGCGCCCGACGAGATATTGATGGGCACTCAGATCATTGGGAAATTTCACGATCACAGCCTTCGTTAGCTGAACGGTGCCGGTCCTCGACAAATTTCGCCCGCTAACCGCGTTCTTACTTGCAACGCGGTATTTCCATGCCTCGACCTCAGCGGAAGGTCAGCGTGCGGAAGTCGATCGCAACCAGAAGCGGTTCGGGGATCTTCCGCATGGCGGCGTCGTAGGAGAAGATCCGGCGCTTGGTGGGCATCTTGATGCCCTGGAAATCACGATAGTCGCTGGTGTAGTTCGCCCCTGTCGCGCCGCCCAGGATGTCGACCGTGTAGTCGTGGCGCCGCATCAGGCCGTCAGGCCCGAAGCGCGTGATCTGGGTCGTGGTATGGCTCGTGATGCTGTCGGGAAACGTCGCCTTCAGGCTGCGCCAGGTCTCGCCGTCCTCATGCCAGGGCTCGATCTCTTCGACCTCGAAGCCCGGATAGGTGTAGAGGAAGGGCAGCGTGAGATAGGTCCACAGGGCTTCGCCCGTGAAGAAACCGGCATGGAACTTGTCCCACGGGGTCTCGAAGGTCTGCCCGGCGAAGGCCGCTGCGGGATTGTCGCGAACCTCGCGTACGGCGCCGTCCCGTCCCTCGATCGACAGGCGCGCGGGCGTGAAGACAAGATGGCTGTCGCCGCCGCCAAAGGGCGTCACGGTCAGACGCTGCAGGCGCGTATCCGCCTCGAAGACCTTGTCGAGGAGGAGGCCAGGCACCTGCTTAGCGTGCCAGATCGCGCCGTCGATCGACAGATCGGTCCTGACGCTGGTGAAGGTGTTCCAGCGATCGAGCCCGCCATGGGCGGCGACGGCGAAGGCGAGAAGGTCGTTCATGGATGTCTCCATCGGTGAGTGGGGAGACGCTGCGCGATGGGCCCTGACGGCTGCTCCGCGTCGTCTGTGATACGAAGATGCTCCTGGGACGGGTGCCGCAGTAGCCGGCGATTCACGCTATGATTTATGCGCTTTGCACATCAGTTCAGGCAGCGGTCGATGGCGGGCGGCAATGGCCGGTCAGCCAAAGCAAAGCCGGGCGTGGCCGGAGCCGCGCCTGGTGCATTCCTTTCCGAGGGACGGCGGCCATTCTGCCGCCGTGTTGCGCAATCGCTTCGGGGCGATCGATCGCTCGCTCAGCTGGCCCGGCTCTGCTGCCGCCAGGCGACGCCGGACAAGACCATCGCGGCCACCACGCACGCTCCGCCTGCGGCCCCGATCCAGATGACGGAGGACAGGCTGATCACGACCGACCCCAGCCCTGCGCCCAGAGCGAAGCCGAGATACATGAAGGAGGCGTTGAGCGAGAGGATCACCGGCGTATTGGCGACACCGGCGACGCCGATCAACCTCGCCTGTTGGGGCGGATAATAGGACCAGCCGCTGACGCCCCATATGGCCACTAGAACCAGCACCACCGGCAG
>NZ_JBFRDQ010000260.1:0-5006 GCF_052113865.1 Allobosea sp. TAB14
CCCCGGAGGTCGACAAGACCTCGCGGCTCGGCCGCGTGCGCGTCGCGCTCGACGGCAACCCGCCGGTCGCGATCGGCTCCTTTGCGCGTGGGGTCATCGAGACCGGCCGCAAGCAGGCGGTCACGCTGCCGCTTTCGGCGATCACCTATACGCGCAGCGGCCCGACGGTGCAGACGGTGAAGGAGGGCAAGATCGTGACCAGGAAGGTGACGCTCGGCCTCTCCGGGGACGGGCGCGCCGAGATCGCGACCGGGCTCGCCGCGGGCGAGACCGTGGTGGCGCGCGCCGGCACCTTCGTGCGGGACGGCGATCTCATCACGCCCGTCGCGACCAACTGACGGGGCGGGCGATGAACATCAATTTCTCCGCCTGGTCGATCCGGAAGCCTGTCCCGGCGATCCTGCTCTTCGTCGTGCTCTGCGTGCTCGGGCTGCTCTCCTTCTCGAAGCTGCCGGTGACGCGCTTCCCGAACATCGACGTGCCGCTCGTCTCGGTGACCGTGACGCAGTCGGGCGCCGCGCCGGCCGAGCTCGAAAGCCAGGTCAGCAAGCGCGTCGAGGATTCCGTCGCCAACATCACCGGGGTCAAGCACGTCACCTCGACGCTGACCGACGGCCAGTCGCTGACGCTGATCGAATTCCGGCTCGAAACCAACACCGACCGCGCCGTCAACGACGTCAAGGACGCCATCGCCAAGATCCGGGCCGACCTGCCGCGCACCATCGACGAGCCGATCATCCAGCGCATCGATGTCGAGGGCCAGTCGATCCTGACCTATGGCGCGGCCTCGGCCGGCATGACGCTGGAGCAGCTCTCCTGGCATGTCGACGATGTCGTCGCGCGCGAACTGCAAGGGCTGAAAGGCGTCGGCCGGGTCGAGCGCTATGGCGGCGTCGACCGCGAGATCCGGATCTCRCTCGATCCCGACCGTTTGCTGGCGCTCGGCATCACCGCCGGCGAGGTCAACCGGCAGGTGCGCGCCACCAATGTCGACCTGGCCGGCGGGCGCGGCGAGGTCGGCGGTCAGGAGCAGGCGATCCGCACGCTTGCGGGTGCAAGGACCGTCTCCGATCTGGCCGAGACGAAGATCATGCTGACCGGCGGGCGCGAGGTCCGGCTGAAGGATCTCGGCCGCGTCGAGGATTCGAATTCGGAGCCGCGCGCCTTCGGCCGGCTCAACAAGAACCCCGTCGTCACCTTCGCGGTGTTCCGCTCGAAAGGCTCGAGCGAATTGTCGGTGAAGGAGGTCGTGCAGCAGCGCATCGAGGCCCTCAACAAGCGCTATCCGAACATCCAGATCTCGCCGATCGACGACGCCGTCGCCTATACCCACGGCAACTACAAGGCGGCGATGGAGACGCTGCTGGAGGGCGCGGCGCTCGCCGTCATCGTCGTCTTCCTGTTCCTGCGCAACTGGCGGGCGACGCTGATCACGGCCATCGCTCTTCCGCTCTCGGCCATCCCCACCTTCTGGGCGATGGAGATGATGGGCTTCTCGCTCAACCTCGTGAGCCTGCTCGGCATCACGCTGGTCACCGGCATCCTGGTCGACGACGCCATCGTCGAGATCGAGAACATCGTCCGGCACATGAAGATGGGCAAATCGCCCTATCGCGCCGCGATGGAGGCGGCCGACGAGATCGGGCTCGCGGTCATCGCGATCACCCTGACCATCGTCGCGATCTTCGCGCCGGTCTCCTTCATGGGTGGCGTCGCCGGGCAGTATTTCCGGCAGTTCGGCCTCACCGTCGCCGTCGCGGTGCTGTTCTCGCTTCTGGTCGCGCGCCTGATCACGCCGATGATGGCGGCCTATCTGATGCGGCCGGTGAAACATGCTGATCCGAAGGATGGCTGGATCATGGGCGGCTATGTCGGGCTGCTGAAAACCACGCTGAAGAAGCGGCGCATCCCGTTCTTCCCGCGCCTCGACGGCTCCGGCACGTGGCGGACCCTGCCGTTCAACACCGCCTATGCGACGCTGCTGGTCGGCTTCCTCTTCCTGTTCGGCTCGATCCAGGCGACGCAGCTCCTGCCGACCGGCTTTATCCCGGACGAGGACACCTCGCGCGTCGTCGCCTCGGTCGAATTGCCGCCCGGCGCGACGCTGGAGGACACCCGCGTCACCACCGACAAGCTCGTCGATGCGCTGAAGACCATTCCCGAGGTGCGTGACGTCTTCGTGCTCGGCGGGGCGTCGCCGACCGGCCAGCGCGAGGTGCGCCGTGCGGCCGTCTTCGTCCTGCTCAAGCCGAAGGCCGAGCGCGACATCAAGCAGAAGGAGCTCAAGGTTACCATCGCCGAGAAGCTCGCCAGCGTGCCGGATGTGCGCGCCTGGTATGTCAACGAGCGCGGCGAGCGCGAGATGGCCTTCTCGATCCTGTCGAAGGATGGCGATGCGCTCGACGCGGCGGTGGCGAAGATCGAGGCGCGGATGCGCCAGGTGCCGGGCTATCTCAACGTCGCGACTGCGGGCTCGCTGAGCCGGCCGGAGCTGCGCGTCACGCCGAAGCTGGAGGAGGCCGCTAATCTCGGTGTCACGGCGGAAGCGATCTCGGAGGCCGTGCGCGTCGCGACCATCGGCGATGTCGGCGCCAATCTCGCCAAGTTCAACGCCGGCGACCGGCAGATCCCGATCCGCGTCCAGCTCGACGAAGCCGCACGCACCGACATCCGCAACATCGCGGCCTTGCGCGTGACCAATACCAACGGCGTCTCCATCCCGCTCACGGCCGTCGCCGATGTCGGCTTCGGCGAGGGGCCGAGCTCGATCGACCGCTATGACCGCGTGCGCCGGGCACAGATCGGCGCCGACCTCAAGCGCGGCTTCGAGCTCGGCACCGCGCAGGACCGGTTCCACGACATCGTCGAGGAGGTCGGCCTGCCGCCGGGCGTCTGGATCGCCGCGACCGGCGATGCCGAGATCCAGGGCGAGGTCGTCCAGGGCTTCATCACCGCGATGACCACCGGCCTGATGCTGGTGCTCGCCGTGCTGATCCTGCTCTTCGGCTCGGTCTTCCAGCCGATCACCATCCTGCTCTCGCTGCCCCTCTCCTTCGGCGGCGTGGTGATCGCGCTGCTGGCGACGGGCAATGCCGTCTCGATGCCGGTTTATATCGGCCTGCTCATGCTGATGGGCATCGTCACCAAGAACGCGATCATGCTGGTCGATTTCGCGGTGGAGGAGGTYGGCCGMGGCAAGGACCGGATGACGGCGCTGCTCGAAGCCGGCCGCAAGCGGGCCCGCCCGATCCTGATGACCACCATCGCCATGGCGGCGGGCATGYTGCCCTCSGCCTATGGCGTCGGCGATGGCGGCGAGTTCCGCGCGCCKATGGCGATCGCGGTGATCGGCGGKCTGATCGTCTCGACGGTTCTCTCGCTGATCTTCGTGCCGTCCTTCTACGCGGTGATGGACGATCTCTCGTATCTGACCGGGCGCCTGTTCGGCCGCTTCTTCAGCAAGGCGGAGGACGAAAGCGCCTGGGAGCCGATCCATGACGAGCATGCGACGCCGGGCGAGGCGACGGCGGAAGCGATGGGCCGCAAGATGCCGCCGCGGCTGGCGGCGGAGTGAGGGATTACGCTGAGGGCTGCGACACTTCGAGCGGGAAGGGCATGCGTTCGTAGATGGGGAGGAGGTCTTTCCTTCGGGCGAAGTCTTCCTCCCAGTCATGGAGCAAACTCACGACGGCTTCGCGATCCTGCGCGGCAACAAGGGCGCCGAGCTGGCTCGCATATTTGAACTCTGGCTGCCGCCAATTCTTCATCATGAGGTGCCAGTCCTTGATCTTTTCATAGACGACGGCGGCCTCATCGAAGCGTCCAAACGCGGCATGCATATGGATTTGATAGGGTTCGTAGTGGTTCAGCCAGTTGTCATATTCATAAGAGCGCGGTTCGCCTTCCACGCGGAACATGTCCTCGATCGACCGCGCCCGGCGCAGCATCGGGAGGATGCGCCGTTCTAATGTCTCGATGACGGCTTCAGTGAAGCCGGAGTCAGACCAGAATCGCGGGCCTTCCTTGGGAAGCCAGAAAATATCGGGGCACAGGCCCTGAAGCGATCCGGTCGGATTGAAGGCGTGGCCGATATGCCAATAGAAGCGCGGATAGTCGGCATTCCAGCTTCGGTCGATGGATATCGAGCGAAGCACATGCTGTAGCGGCGCCAGAACGATGAAGGGGTTTCTGACGATCAGATCGTCATGGCGCGATGCGACCGCCTCCAGAAGCTGCTTGATTTGCTTCTTCGTTGTCACTGCTTTGGCCTCACCTCGATGACAAGAATGCGTCGAACCGGGCCAAAACCCAATTTAGCTGCGTTGGCGAGGAACTCGGCCCGCCGATCAGATAAGCCGGCCTTACCAGTTTTCAGATCATAGACACACAAAGTGCCATCTTGACGGTATTCGTAGGCGTCCACGCGAATTGATCCAGGATATCCATAGCGTACCGCACTCTCCCTCGCTCCTTCACCAGTCTCCTTTAAGAACGATTGTTCCGCCTTGAAGTTAGGATCGTAGCGATCGTCCACGTAGTTCTTGAAGCGCGCATGGACTGCCGTTCCATAAGCGGCAGACGAAGGATAAAGGTCTGGAGAGCCTGTGGCGCTGGCGGCGCGGTCAGCCAGTTCCCGGACTCGCGACGCGATGGGGAGAGATGGCGGTGGGGTGGCATGGCGGGCTCCTGAAAGGAGCCCAGTCTCCGGCCGTTTCAGCCGCCGGGGATAAGTGGAGGCGGGGTCTCTGCCCGCCTCAGGCGGTCGCGATCTGACGCCGCGCCAAGGCCGCGCGATAAGCTGCCGTCAGCTCGTTCAGCACCGACACCTCCGGCGCCGGCGCGTCGAGATGCAGGTGCCGGAGCTCCTGCATGAAGCGCTCCCACAGCGCCGGGCCGCCTTCGCTGAGCAGCTCCGCACGGATCGACAATTCCTCGGTGACCGGCAGGAAGCGCCGGCCCCATTCGCCCATCGCGGCGAAGACCGGGACGAGCGCGATGCCCATCTC
>NZ_JBFRDQ010000261.1:0-4997 GCF_052113865.1 Allobosea sp. TAB14
GCCTTCACCTGCGCGACCTTCTCGACGACGGAATGGATGAAGCTCTGCCCGCCGAAGCCCGGATTGACCGTCATCAGCAGGATGAGATCGACATCCTGGATCAGCGCCTCGACGGCGCTCGCCGGCGTGCCSGGRTTGAGCACGATGCCGGCCTGCTTGCCYTGCGCCTTGATCGCCTGCAGCGTCCGGTGCGGATGCGGCCCTGCCTCGACATGGAAGGAGATCAGGTCGGCGCCGGCCTTGGCGAAGGCTTCGACATAGGGGTCGACGGGCGCGATCATCAGATGCACGTCGAAGAACTTCCGGGTGTGCGGACGGATCGCCTTCAGCACGTCCGGGCCGAAGGTGATGTTCGGCACGAAATGCCCGTCCATCACGTCGCAATGGATCCAGTCGGCGCCGGCGGCATCGATCGCGCGCACCTCCTCGCCCAGCTTGGCGAAATCGGCCGAGAGGATGGAAGGGGCAATGCGGATGGGGCGGGTCATGGCGGGCGGTTTACCTCCGCTACGGCCCCGCTGCAATCAGGCGAAGCGCGATTTCACCGGAAAGGACAGCCGCCTGTCAGCCTCCGCGATCTCGGCAGCGACCTGCACGAAGGCCGGCCGCTGCCGCAGCCGCGCGAACCAGGCGGAAAGACCGGGATAGCCGTCGAGCGGCGGCCCGCCGAGCCGCAGCGAAAACAGCACGCTCATGAACAGCGCGATATCGGCGGTCGAGAGCCTGCCGCCGAAGAAATCCCGCCCTGCCAGCTTCTGCTCCAGTACCTCGTAATGCCGCGCCAGCGCCTCCTCCGCGATCAGCGCGTCGGCCTCCTGCACGATGCGGCGGTCGCGGTCGGGCGATGGCGGCCCGGTGCGATGCATCAGCGGCTTCAGCGCCTGCAGCATGATCTCGTCGGCATAGAGCTCGTCGAGCCGGCAGCGCGCCCGCTCGACCGGCGTCGCCGGCATCAAGGACGGCTCGGGATAGGCCTCGTCGAGATATTCGAGGATGACGGTGGAATCGTAGAGCACGAGCCCGCAATCGCTGAGCACCGGCACCTGGCCCTTCGGATTGAGCGCCAGAACCTCTGGATGCTTCGGGTCATAGCCCGTCGTCTGGTTGAATGGCACCATGACGCGCTCGAAGGCGAGGCCCTTCTCCCTCAAGGCGATCTCGACCTTGCGGGCGAACAGGCTCAGCGGCCCGGAATACAATGTGATCATGGCGCGAACTCCTGCGATGGCGAAAACCTCGCAAGGCGGCGCGTCAGCGCCCGTCAGCAGCCCGACTGAGAGCCTCTAAGCCTCCTGGCGCCGAATCCGGGCGGCCAGCCCGCGCAGCAGCCAGGGCAGCAGATAGATCGGGAACTGCGCCAGCGCGAAGAACAGGAAGGTCGTCGGCGAGACGCCCGCCCCCAGCGCGGCGACGATGAGGCCCATGTTCCGCTGGCCGCTGCCATAGCCGATCATGAAGCGCTCCGAGCCCGGCAGCAGTCGCAGCACCAACCAGGAACTGATGAGCCCCGCGGCCGAGACGGCGAAGACGCAGGCCAGCACGAACAGCACGAGCCTGGGATTGGCGATCGCGGCATGGGTGACGCCATCCATCGCGGCGATGGCGAAGATGAAATACATCAGCACGCCGAAGCCATCGAGATTGGCCTTCATCGCCTTGATCCTGGCGAAACCGAGCCACCAGCGCAGCAGCGAGGCGACCGCCATGCCGCCGCCGATGAAGATCAGCAGGCGCAACGCCAGCACCCAGCGGTCGAGCGGCACGGCGGCACCGGCCAGCAATTCGACGAGGAAGGGGGCGATGATCGGGCTCGCGATCGTCGCCGCGATCACGCTCGCGATGATGAGAGACGGCTCGAAACCGTAGAGGATCGCGACCGCCGGCGAGGACATGATCGGCGGCGCCGCGCCCATGATGGCGAGCCCCAGCACGATGCCCGGATCGAGGCTTTCCCGCCCGACCAGCAGCAGCGCGCCGCCGATCAGCAGCACCGGCCCGGCGATCAGCCACAGGCAGGCGGCGGCGAGTTTCGCCGGGCGCCTGAGCAGCTTCGCCGTGACGGCAAGGTCGAGGCGCAGGAAAACGACCGTGGTGAAGCAGAAGATCGTGATCGGCAGCACCGGCCGCGCCGCCGCAGAGAATTGCGGCAGCGCCAGGCCGAGAAAGATCGAGAGCGCGAAACCTTGCGTGCCATAACGCCCGAGCCAGGCGAGCCCGGCGGCGGGAAGGGTTGCTGGATTCATCGGCACCGCGCTGGAATCATTCGCAAATCGTGCCGCACAGTGGCCGAACGGCGCCGCGGCGTCATCCGCTAATCCTGCAGGCACCCCTTGCGTCGGCATGAAATTGCAAGGACATCGCCAAAATGGCCGGCGAAACGATGGAATTGCGGAAGTTGGCGCAGAAATTGCGAAAGATCAGCCGATATGCCGCAAAAATTCGCCACGCCGCTGACAAGCCGGCGCAAAGCGGTATTTTGCCCGGCAAAGAGCTGGAAACAGGGGTTGGCGGGAGCAGGCCATGCGTGTGGATACGATYGTTCTCGGCGCGGGSATCGTCGGYATYTCGGTGGCGCTCCACCAGCAAAAGGCGGGCCGCTCCACGCTGTTGATCGACCGGCGCGCGCCGGGCGAGGAAACCAGCTATGGCAATGCCGGCCTGATCCAGCGCGAAGGCGTCTAYCCYTACGGCTTCCCGCATGATTTCGGCGCSYTGTTCCGCTACGCGATGAACAACACCATCGACGCRTCCTAYCATTGGAGCGCGATCCCGAAGCTCGCCCCCTTCCTGTTCTCCTACTGGATGCATTCGCGCGCCTCGCAGCACGAGGCSATCGCYCATCAATACGCGAAGCTGATCGAGCATTGCGTCACCGAGCACGATGCCCTCGCCCAGGAAGCCAGCGCCACCGGCCTGTTGCGCCGCGACGGCTGGATGAAGGTGTTCCGCACCGAGAAGGAGCGCGACACCCGCCTCGCCGAGGCCGCCCGCTGGAACCGCGAATTCGGCCTGAACTACCGCGCCCTCGACAGGGCGACGCTCAAGGCCGAAGAGCCGCATCTCGACCATGGCAACCTGATCGGCGGCCTGCACTGGACCGACCCGACCACCGTCGTCGATCCGCTCGGGCTGTCGAAGGCCTATGTCGCGCTGTTCGAGAAGCTCGGCGGCAAGCTCGCCATCGGCGATGCCACGACCCTGGCGCAGAACGGCGCCGAATGGAGCGTCACCCTCGCCGACGGCACCAAGGCCATCGCCAAGGATGTCGTCGTCGCGCTCGGCCCCTGGGCCGACGTCCTGACCAACCAGCTCGGCTATCGCCTGCCGCTCGCCGTCAAGCGCGGCTACCACATGCATTACAAGCCGCTGGGCAATGCCGTGCTCAACCACCCCGTCCTCGACACCGAGCGCGGCTATTTCCTCGCCCCGATGCTGCAGGGCATCCGCCTGACCACCGGCGCCGAATTCGCCGACCGCGACGCGCCCAAGACGCCGGTGCAGCTCGCCCGCGCCGAGCCGATCGCCAAGACGCTGTTCCCGCTGGGCGAGCGCCTCGATGCCGAGCCCTGGCTCGGCCGCCGGCCTTGCACCCCCGACATGATGCCGATCATCGGCCCGGCCCCGAAGCACAAGAACCTGTGGTTCTCCTTCGGCCACGCCCATCACGGGCTGACGCTGGCCGCCGTCACCGGCCGCATGATGGCGGAGATGGTGACGGGGCAGAAGGTGTTCGTCGATCCGTCGCCCTTCGCGCCGTCGCGGTTCGTCTGACCGGCGTCATTCTCGGGGCCGCACTTGCCGGACCCGAGAAGCTCTTCGCGGAAAAGGCCCCCTCTCCTGCTCGAGATGCTCGGGTCGGACCCCGAGCATGACGCCTTGCGGATGACTGCCCTGCGCCCTGCCCTCTCGCCTGCCGCGAGCCGGCCTGCCACGATGGCGCTTCCGATTCCCTCCGAGACCCCGCCATGGCCCTCGCGAAACCGCCCGTCCAGGACAATGCCTACATTGCCGCGCTCGCCCTGCTCGACCGCGTGCCGCTGATCGACGGGCACAACGATCTGCCCTATGTCATCCGCAAGGACCGCAACGCCAAGGGCGATGTCGCGGCCTATGGGCTCGACAAGGTCCATCCGCAAGTCGACACCGATATCCCGCGCATGCAGGCGGGCAAGCTCGCCGGCCAGTTCTTCGCAGCCTATGTCCCGCCGAGCCAGCCCAACCCCGCCGGTTTCGCGCTCGCCCAGATCGCGCTGATGCGCAGCATCCTCAAGCAGCACGACGATGTCTTCCGGCCCGGCCTCTCGGCCGATGATGTCGAGGCGGCGAAGGCGGAGGGGCGCATCGCGTTGTTCATGACGATCGAGAACGGTTCCGCGCTCGAGAACGAGCTCGACGCGCTCGACGCCTATTACGATCTCGGCGTGCGCCTGATGACGCTCTGCCACAACGACACGACCGACTGGTGCGACTCGGCCACCGACGCCCCGCGGCATGACGGCCTCTCCTCCTTCGGCATGCGGGTCGTCCGGCGGATGAACCGGCTGGGCATGGTCGTCGACCTCGCCCATGTCGCCCCGAAGGCGATGCATGACGTTCTCGACGTCACGCGCGCGCCCGTGTTCTGGTCGCACTCCAATGCCTTCTCGCTTTGCGACCATCCGCGCAACGTCCCTGACGACGTGCTCGACCGGGTCCCTGGCAATGGCGGCGTCGTCATGGCGACCTTCGTGCCGGACTTCATCAGCCAGGCCTCGCGCGACTGGCACCGCCCGGCGAAGGACCAGTACGGCAAGACCCCCGACACGATGGACTACGCCAAGGTCGAGGCCGAGATCGTCGCCAAAGCCGGACCGCGCCCGCAGGCGACGGTCTCCCAATATTGCGACCATCTCGACTACCTGGCCAAGCGCATCGGCCACGACCATGTCGGCATCGGTTCGGATTTCTTCGGCTGGGTCAATCCGGACGGGCTGGAGGACACCTCGACCTTCCCGAAC
>NZ_JBFRDQ010000262.1:0-7092 GCF_052113865.1 Allobosea sp. TAB14
GTCGAGGAGGAGGGGCTGAATTTCCTCGGCTGGCGCGATGTGCCGGTCGACAACGCCGATCTCGGCAAGGCCGTGCTGGAGACCGAGCCGGTGCATCGCCAGCTCTTCGTCGGCCGCCCCGACGACATCACGGACGAGGACGAGTTCGAGCGGCAGATCTATGTCCTCAGAAAGTCCGTCTCGAACAAGGTCTACAGGCATCAGGAGCGCAAGACGGCTGAATACTACCCCGTCTCGATGTCCTGCCGCACCATCGTCTACAAGGGCATGGTGCTGGTGAACCAGCTCGGCTCCTACTTCAAGGATCTGCAGGATGAGCGCTTCGACAGCGCGCTCGCCCTCGTGCATCAGCGCTTCGCGACCAACACCTTCCCGTCCTGGCGCCTCGCCCACCCCTACCGGATGGTCGCCCATAACGGCGAGATCAACACGCTGCGCGGCAACGTCAACTGGATGGCGGCGCGGCAGGCGAGCGTCGATTCCGACCTGTTCGGCTCGGATATCTCGAAGCTCTGGCCGATCTCCTATGAGGGCCAGTCCGACACCGCCTGCTTCGACAACGCGCTCGAATTCCTGGTGCAGGGCGGCTACTCGCTGACCCATGCCATGATGATGCTCGTGCCGGAGGCGTGGAACGGCAACCCGCTGATGGATGAGGAGCGGCGCGCCTTCTACGAGTATCACGCCGCGCTGATGGAGCCCTGGGACGGSCCWGCCGCSATCGCCTTCACCGACGGGCGCCAGATCGGCGCGACGCTCGACCGCAACGGCCTGCGCCCCGCGCGTTATCTCGTCACCGATGACGGGCTCGTGGTGCTCGCTTCCGAGTTCGGCGTGCTGCCGATCCCGGAGGAGAAGATCGTCGAGAAGTGGCGCCTCCAGCCGGGCAAGATGCTGCTGATCGATCTCGAACAGGGCCGCATCATCGRCGACGACGAGATCAAGACGAGCCTCTGCCTCGCCAACCCCTACAAGGACTGGCTGAAGCGCACCCAGATCGTGCTGGAGGATCTGCCGCCGGTCGAGGCGCGGGCCTCGCGCACCGACGTGCCGCTGCTCGATCGCCAGCAGGCCTTCGGCTACACCACCGAGGATGTCCGCCTGCTGATGGCGCCGATGGCGGTGACCGGGCAGGAAGCGGTCGGCTCTATGGGCACGGACACGCCGATCTCGGCGCTCTCGTTCAAGTCGAAGCTGCTCTACACCTATTTCAAGCAGAACTTCGCGCAGGTCACGAACCCACCGATCGATCCGATCCGCGAGGAGCTGGTGATGAGCCTGCTCTCCTTCATCGGGCCGCGGCCGAACATCCTCGATCTGGAAGGCACCTCGCGGCGCAAGCGCCTGGAAGTGCGCACCCCGATCCTGACCAATGACGATCTCGAGAAGATCCGCTGCATCGGTCATTACGAGGATCGCTTCGACACCAAGACCATCGACTTCACCTATCCGGCGCGCGAGGGCGCGGCCGGCATGGATGGCGCGCTGGAGCGGCTCTGCGAGCGCGCCGAGGCGGCGGTCCATGGCGGCTACAACATCATCATCCTGTCCGACCGGCAGGTCGGCGCCGACCGCATCCCGATCCCGGCGCTCTTGGCGACGGCGGCGGTGCATCATCACCTGATCCGCAAGGGCCTGCGCACCTCGGTCGGCCTCGTCGTCGAATCCGGCGAGCCGCGCGAGATCCATCATTTCTGCTGCCTTGCCGGCTATGGCGCCGAGGCGATCAACCCCTATCTCGCCTTCGACACCCTGCTCGACCAGCATGCGCAGGGCGCCTTCCCCGAGGAGGTCGATGCCGACGAGGTGGTGAAGCGCTACATCAAGTCTGTCGGCAAGGGCGTGCTCAAGGTGATGTCCAAGATGGGCATCTCGACCTACCAGTCCTATTGCGGCGCGCAGATCTTCGACGCCGTCGGCCTGAAGACCAGCTTCGTCGACAAGTTCTTCTTCGGGACGGGCACGGCGATCGAGGGGGTCGGTCTCGACGAGATCGCCGAGGAGAGCCTGCGCCGTCACCGCGACGCCTTCGGCGACTCGCCGCTCTACCGTGACAGCCTCGATATCGGCGGCGAGTACATGTACCGCGTCCGCGGCGAGGACCATGTCTGGAAGCCGGATGTCGTCGCCTCGCTCCAGCACGCCGTGCGTCTCAACGCGCAGGACCGCTACGAGGAGTTCGCCCGGCAGGTGAATGACGACGAGCAACGGCTCAGCACCATCCGCGGCCTGTTCAAGCTCAAGATGGCGGCCGATGAGGGCCGGGCGCCCGTGCCGCTGGAGAGCGTCGAGCCTGCGTCCGAGATCGTGAAGCGCTTTGCCACTGGCGCGATGTCCTTCGGCTCGATCTCGCGCGAGGCCCATGAGACGATGGCGCTCGCGATGAACCAGATCGGCGGCAAGTCGAACACCGGCGAGGGCGGCGAGGAAGCGATCCGGTTCAAGCCGATGCCGGACGGGCGCTCGAAGCGCTCGGCGATCAAGCAGATCGCGTCGGGCCGCTTCGGCGTCACGGCCGAGTATCTCGTTAATGCGGACGTGATGCAGATCAAGGTGGCGCAGGGTGCCAAGCCTGGCGAGGGGGGGCAGCTTCCCGGCCACAAGGTCGACGCCAAGATCGCCCGGACCCGGCATTCGACGCCGGGCGTCGGCCTGATCTCGCCGCCGCCGCATCACGACATCTATTCGATCGAGGATCTCGCCCAGCTGATCTTCGACCTGAAGAACGTCAACCCGGYGKCCGAYRTCTCGGTCAAGCTCGTCTCCGAGATCGGCGTCGGCACGGTGGCGGCCGGCGTCGCCAAGTCGCGCGCCGACCACATCACCATCTCCGGCTTCGAGGGCGGCACCGGCGCGAGCCCGCTGACCTCGCTGAAGCATGCCGGTTCGCCCTGGGAGATCGGCCTCGCCGAGACGCAGCAGACCCTGGTGCTGAACCATCTGCGCGGGCGCATCGCGCTGCAGGTCGATGGCGGCCTGCGCACCGGCCGCGACGTGGTGATCGGCGCTCTGCTCGGGGCCGACGAGTTCGGCTTCTCGACCGCGCCGCTGATCGCGGCGGGCTGCATCATGATGCGCAAGTGCCATCTCAACACCTGCCCGGTCGGCGTCGCGACACAGGACCCGGTGCTGCGCAAGCGCTTCAAGGGCCTGCCCGAGCATGTGGTGAACTACTTCTTCTTCGTCGCCGAGGATGTCCGCAAGATCATGGCGGAGATGGGCTTCACCAGCCTCGACGAGATCGTCGGCCGCTCGGACCTGCTCGACAAGCGCGAGGCGATCGAGCACTGGAAGGCGAAGGGGCTCGACTTCAGCAGGCTGTTCCACAAGGTTGACCTGCCGGGCGTGGCGATCCGCCATGTCGAGTTGCAGAAGCACCCGATCGACGATGTGCTCGACCGCAAGCTGATCAAGGCGGCGCAGGGCGCGGTCGAGACCGGCACGCCGGTCGTGATCGAGGAGAGCATCTGCAATGTCGACCGCTCGACCGGCGCGATGCTCTCGGGCGTSGTSGCCAAGMARTACGGCCATGCCGGCCTRCCGGACGACACCATCACGGTGAAGCTGAAGGGTACCTCGGGCCAGAGCTTCGCGGCCTTCCTGGCGGCTGGCGTCACGGTCGAGCTCACCGGCCAAGCCAATGACTATGTCGGCAAGGGGCTCTCCGGCGGCAAGCTGATCGTCCGGCCCGATCCCGCGACCCGGGCCGTGGCCGAACGCTCGATCATCGTCGGCAACACCGTGCTCTACGGCGCGATCTCGGGCGAGGCCTATTTCCGCGGCGTCGCCGGCGAGCGCTTCGCGGTGCGCAACTCCGGCGCCATCGCGGTGGTCGAGGGCACGGGCGACCATGGCTGCGAATACATGACCGGCGGCGTCGTCGCCGTCATCGGCCAGACCGGGCGCAACTTCGCGGCCGGCATGTCGGGCGGCATCGCCTATGTGCTGGACGAGGACGGCACCTTCAAGTCGCGCTGCAACCTCTCGATGGTCGATCTCGAACCGGTCGAGGAGGAAGAGGAGCTGATGGAACGGCTGCACCATCACGGCGGCGACCTCGAGCACAAGGGCCGCATCGACATGACCAACATGTCGGGCCATGACGAGGAGCGCCTGATGCAGATGCTGACGAACCACGCGAACTACACCGGTTCGGAGCGCGCCCGCACGATCCTCGACAACTGGGCGGATTACCGCACCAAGTTCGTCAAGGTGATGCCGGTCGAGTACCGCCGCGCGCTACGCGAAATGGAGCAGGCCCGCACCTTGCAGGCCGCGGAATAAGCGAAACGCCACCTGCCGGGGCCGTCACGGTCCCGGCACCCGGAACAGGTTAAGGCATGCGTGCGGGGCGACCCGGGCACAGGGCGAGAGAAACGGCATGGGCAAGGTCACGGGCTTTCTCGAATACGACCGGCAGGAGCAGAAGTATCAGCTCGCCGGCGATCGCATTCGCCACTTCCGGGAGTTCACGCTCCCGCAGGAGGAGCGCGATATCAAGAAGCAGGCGGCGCGCTGCATGGATTGCGGCATCCCCTTCTGCCACGGCCCGACCGGCTGCCCGGTGCACAACCAGATCCCGGACTGGAACGAGCTGGTCTATTCCGGCGGCTGGGAGGATGCGCTGCGTAACCTCCACTCCACCAACAACTTCCCGGAGTTCACCGGCCGCATCTGCCCCGCGCCTTGCGAGGAAGCCTGCACGCTGAACCTCGAGAACATGCCGGTGACGATCAAGACGATCGAGCAGGCGATTGCCGACAAGGGCTGGCAAGAAGGCTGGATCGCGCCCGAGATCCCGGCCAGGCGCACCGGCAAGCGCATCGCCATCGTCGGCTCGGGGCCTGCCGGCATGGCTGCGGCGCAGCAGCTCGCCCGCGTCGGCCACGACGTCCATCTCTATGCTGCCCTTCGCGACGCTCCTTGCCGAGCACGACGCGGTGCTGATGACGGGCGGGGCGGAAGCGCCACGCGATCCCGGCCTGCCGGACACCAATCTTGCCGGCGTGCATTACGCGATGCCCTACCTCACCCAGCAGAACAAGCGCGTCGGCGGCGAGGACGTCTCCGGCGAGGCGCCGATCCTGGCTGCGGGCAAGCATGTCGTGGTGGTCGGCGGTGGCGATACGGCGTCCGACTGCGTCGGCACCGCCTTCCGGCAGGGCGCGCTCTCGGTGACGCAGCTCGACATCCGGCCGATGGCGCCGGAGATCGAGGACAAGCTCACGGTCTGGCCCTATTGGCCGACGAAGTTCCGCACCTCCTCCTCGCAGGCCGAGGGCGCGGAGCGCGAGTTCCAGGCGGCGACGCTCGGGCTGGAGGGCCGCAACGGGCGGCTGACCGGTGTGAAATGCGCGCGCGTCGATGAGAAGCGCAAGCCCATCCCCGGCACCGAGTTCGTGCTGCAGGCCGATCTCTGCTTCCTCGCCATCGGCTTCGCAGGCTCGGTGATCGAGGGCATGATCGCGCAGTCGGGCGCGGCCGTGGACAAGCGCGCCAATGTCGTCGCCAACGACCGCGACTACGCCACCAGCGTCGACAAGGTCTTCGTCGCCGGCGACATGCGCCGCGGCCAGTCTCTGGTCGTCTGGGCGATCCGCGAGGGCCGCCAGGCGGCGCATGCCATCGACAAGCATCTGATGGGCGAGACCATCCTGCCGATATGAGGGGGACGTAACGCATCTCGGTTTTCGAGCCCTCATCCTGAGGAGCGAGCCGAAGGCTCGCGTTTCGAAGGATGAGGGCTAGCGGGGCGGATGCGTTCGCCCCGGCGTGATCGATCGGACCTTTCCATAAGCACCGCCGTCGCTATGATCGCCGTCATGGAATCGAATCTTAGGGGGGAGCAGGCGCCGCGCCGCCGCTTCCACAGCCGCACCCGAGGACCTGTCTACGCCCCGCGCTTCATCTCGCGGGGCTGACCGGGACCGTATCGCCGTCTCATCGTCAGCCTTTTTTGGCGCGCTTGTTCGCGCCTGACTGACTTCATGAGATTCCGATGTCCCTGATCGCCATCAAAGACCTTTCGCTCGTTCGTACCGAGATCCTGTTCGCCGGGCTCGATTTGTCCATCGCCAAGGGCGACCGCCTCGGCCTCGTCGCCGCCAATGGGCGCGGCAAATCCTCGCTCCTGCGCATCATGGCCGGCGAGGAGGAGGCGACGCTGGGCACGCTGACCCGGACGCGCGGCCTCGTCACCGCCTTCGCGCCGCAGGAGCCGCCTGCGCGCCTGCTCGCCATGAGCTTCCACGATGCGGTGCGCGACGCGCTCGACGCCGAGGCGGCCGAAACCGAAAGCTGGCGGGTGGATGTCCTCCTCGACGATCTCGCCGTCGACGAGGCCCTGCGCAGCCGCCCCGTCAATGGTCTTTCCGGCGGCTGGCAGCGCACCATGCTGTTGGCGCGGGCGGCGGTGACCGAGCCCGACCTCATGCTACTGGACGAGCCGACCAACCATCTCGACCTCGCGCGGATCGGCCTGCTCGAACGCTTCCTCACCGCCCTGCCGCGGGATTGCGCCGTCGTGGTGGCGAGCCATGACCGCGCCTTTCTCGACGATGTCAGCAACCGCACCCTGTTCCTGCGTCCGGCGGAAAGCGTCGATTTCGCTCTCCCCTATTCGCGCGCGCTGCAGGCGCTCGACGAGCGCGACGCGGCGCGGGGGCGGCAGTTCGAGAACGACATGCGCAAGGTGAGGGCGCTGCGCCAGCAGGCGGCCAAGCTCAAGAATATCGGCATCAATTCCGGCTCGGACCTGCTCGTGGTCAAGACCAAGCAATTATCCGAGCGAGCCGACAAGCTGGAGGAGAATGCCCGGCCCGCGCATAAGGAGCGCTCGGCGGGGGCGATCCGGCTCGGCAACAGCGGCAGCCATGCCAAGGCGCTGGTCTCGATCAAGGACACGATGATCGCCGCGCCGGACGGGCGGCTGCTCTTCCGCACCGGCGAGCTCTGGATCGAGAACGGCGATCGCATCGCGTTGCTCGGCGCCAACGGCACCGGCAAGACGCGCTTCGTCGCGCGGTTGCGTGCGGCGCTGACGGGAAACGATCCGGAGATCCGCGGCGCGGCGAGCCTGAGGATGGCCCATTC
>NZ_JBFRDQ010000263.1:0-4779 GCF_052113865.1 Allobosea sp. TAB14
GCGCTTAGGCACGCCCTTGGCGGTGCGCTGTTCCTTCGCCTGGGTGCTGGAGACGGCCAGCCTGCTTCGTGCCATCGTCGGGCCTCCCTTGGGTGGAGCTTGAGGCTGCCCCTGCCGAGGCGACCAGCAACGGCGCCGCTCAGATTTGCCTTGGTTGCCTTCTCGTAACCGTATTCTTAACGATCGAGGCACGGCCCGCTCGCGCGGCGCCGGGCCTTTTTCGTTTTCGGGACCTCTTGCCACGACGATCTGTGAGCCTAAGATTTCGCGTGCTTATGGTGTCCCTGGGGAGGATGACATGCCATTCTCGCCGCTAAGCGATCCGGTCGATCTCGCAAGAGCAGAAAGCGCACTGCAATCAGCTTGGGAGGAGCTTCAACTCGCTTCGCCTGAACCTCTCTCTGAAGTCGATCGTACCAGGCTGGCTTACATTATTGCCGCGCTGTCTGCGGTTGCCGAGGATGAAGACGACCTGCGGCGACGAGCGGTGGCGCGGTTCCGGCAAACCAAGGTTGCATAATTCAGCCCGGTCTCGCTTCGGCGGGGCCGGGCTTTTTCGTTCCGGGCCTCGGGAACGATTCGACCCGCTGTCCGTTCGCGAGTCGTTGCGTTGTGGGGTTGCGTCAGATGTGTGCGCGTCGGGTTCTTCGGGCCGGGCTGGGTGTCGATACGGTCAAGGGACCGGCGCGGCGGAAACGGCTTGAGCGCGATCTCTTCGTCGATCCGATGCCAGATCGCGTCGAACCATGTCTCGCGCAGCTCCAGAGCAAGCCGTCGATTGGCGAGGACTGAGCCTTCGAGGTGAAATGGGACGGCTATCGTCTCGCGATCCACATCGTCGGCAAGCGCGTTCGGATCATCACCCGGGGCGGCTTTGACTGGACGCCTCGCTTCCCGACCATTGCGCACGACGCGCTGGGGCTTGGGCTCGACAGCGCCATTCTCGACGGCGAGGCTGTCGTGCTCGACAAGCGGGGCGCTGCCGACTTCGGAGCGCTCCAGAAGGCGCTAGGCGGCCGGGGCGGGAAGCGCTTCGCCCCGGAAGCCAGTCTCTACGCGTTCGACCTGCTTTATTTCAACGGACATGATCTGCGCGAGCAGCCGCTGACCGAGCGGCGGGAGATGCTCGCCGACGTGCTGGCTGCCCAACCGCATGCCTCGATCCGTCTCAGCGAGGAGATCAACGCGGACGGCGCTGYCTTCCTCGGGTTGGCCTGCGAGTTTGGACTTGAGGGCATCATAGCGAAGCGGCGATCGGCACCTTATCGATCCGGTCGGGGCGGCGACTGGCTGAAGATCAAGTGCATCCAGTCGGAGAGCTTCGCCATCATCGGCTATGAGCCGTCGCCAATTGCCCTCGGCGGCATCGGGCGACTGCTCCTGGCCGCACGCAAGGACGGCGAGTTGGTTTACGTCGGTGGCGTCGGAACCGGTTTCACACGAGCGACCGCCACTGTTCTCCGGAAGCAGATGGACACGCTGATCATCGACAAGCCGGCGGTCACCATGCCGTCGCGCAAGAGGACCTATCGCTGGACGCGGCCGGATCTGGTCGCCGAGATCGCGTTGCGCGGCTGGACCGATGACGGGAAGCTTCGGCATGCCTCGTATAAGGGTCTGCGCGAGGATGCCGACGAAGCCTCGATCTTTGAAATGAACTCGTAGCGGCTGCGGACGGTTGATCCTCCGAGAGAGGATCGACGATGGCTCACGATGACGGCCGACCGAAGACAAAGCGCACCGCCCGATCAATTGCTTGGGTCATGATGCCATAGCATTGACTGCTGCAATTCTGTCCGCAGCGGTTGCGGTCGGATGGGTCTGGCGGAGCTGAGCCGCACAGCTTTGTACGGTCACGAACAATTTTCATCACCGTGGAACAAGGGTCGGCCGGCGGCAGTTTTCGTCGCGCAACCGTTTCCGTCCCTTTTGCGGTTGTGGTGGCTCCTCTGCCAAGATGATCACCAGAAGCGAGCCGGTTTTCCACCCCCCCGGCCGACCGGCTCGCTTCTTTGCCTTCGATCGGAGAGCGAGCCGCGGATGTACCGGCCGCTTCCGATCGAGGCCTTGGGCCCTCCCCAATCTAGGTCGCGCTCTTGAGCCGCCCGTAGCGCTCGATTTCAGCGCGGAGGAAGGCAACAGCGGCCTCGCCTCGTTTGAATTTCATGCTGCCGGGGCTGCCGTCCAAGGCGTCGTTCCGCTGCGCCAGCGGCAAGCCAGCCAAGTAGCGCACCTCGCATTCGTGCTTCCACTCTTCCGACCAGGTCGAGACCTCGCGTCCRGCGAGGATGGAGAAGACGTGCGGCGGGTTGTCCGGTGGGAACGGCATAGCGCCGAATTGCCAGATTCGCGCTCAGCCGAACATGTCAGGGCCGCGCTTTCCTCATTGCATGCACGAGTTCGTAGTGTTCATGGGTGTCGCCACGCGACATGAGGTTGCATACGTAAAGGCGCAAATCATCYCGCGCATTTCAGAACAAATTACCGACCGCGAGCGATTATCCCGGAATCCTGGCGGCAGATCGTTGTTGAACGCGGAGCGCTATGCTGCAATGCAGTAAAGCACAGTACCGCAAAGATGATCGCGTCCCGTGACAATCGGCTCCCCGCGGCGTGGGATGCCCAATAAAGTGGATCCCTGCGATATGCCTTTCGACGGCGTTGAAGAGAGCGAGATCGCATCGGCGCTCGACAATTTGTTAAATGCGCCTAGCGCTCGCATTTCCGAACGAGGCGCGCGCTTCCTTCGGTATGTCGTCGAAAAGACGGTCGCGGGAAAAAGCTTCCAATTGAAGGCCTACACGATCGCGGTGGATGTCTTCGGCAGAGGTGTCGACTTTAATCCCGCCAAGGACGCGATCGTTCGCAACGAGGCTGCCCGCCTGCGTTCGGCGCTGGCTCTCTATTACGTCGTTGATGGCGCCGCGGAGAACGTGGCGATTCACCTGCCCGTCGGCGGATACGTACCGCGCTTCGAGCGCCGTCAGCCGAAAGCGCCCCGGACTTCGGGCAGGAACGAGACTCTGGTCCGGGCGGGGCTTCGGCCGATGCCCGCGCAAGCGCGCCCGGAAGAAGGCAAGCGAGGCCCAGTGCACAAGATCCCGATCATCGTGGTGAGGTCAGCGCCCGGTGAGGGAACCCGCGATGCATCGTCTCGCGCGATCCGCTCGGTTGTTGCCGCTCTCGTTCCCTATCACAGCCTGCGCGTCGCCAGTCTGGAGCCTCACAAATCGTTTGAGGAAATCGTAACGGCGCTGTGCCCCAGCGGGGCGGGCAATATCTATGTCCTCGACATCGCCGCCGATGTCGAGGACCGAACGCTGCGATGCCAATGGATATTGAGCGAGCACCGGTCAGGTCTCATTCTCGCGTCGCGCGAGGAAATCGAATCCGCCGGCGCTTCCTCGATGATGGCAGCGGAGAAGGTCGTCGGCGAAGCCGTCGCGAGGGCGATCGGGCAGCGCTGGGGCATCGTCAATGTGAATGAGCGCAAGCTCCACCCGGACAAGCATCAGGACGCCTATAGCTGTGTCGTGCACGCCGTCACTTACCTAGCGAATCTCGACGACGCCGAGCAGAAGGATATCCGGACATGTCTCGAGGCAGCGGTCAGGGACGAGCCGTTTTACTCGGACGCCTGGGCGATGCTGTCCTATATCCAAATGAACGAGATTCGAGGTCTCTACGCCCGGCCGGCCGAGAGCGGCAGGATCCTGCAGGAAGCCCTCGGCATGGCCGATGAAGCCATCCGCGTCGCGCCGCACTCGGCCCTGGCTCACAGCATGCGCTCGACAGTGCTGTTCGCCATGGGGAAGTTCGAGGAATTCGAACGGGCCGGCCGGCGGGCCATAGACCTGAACCCCGGATCCGGCGAGCATCAGTTSACGCTGGGCAATCGGCTCTATGTCATGGGTCGCTATGAGGAGGGGGCCGAACTCGTGCGCTCTGCCAATGCGCGCGAGTACTATCATCCGGCGATGTCATATGGTGTCCCGATCCTGGAGCTGTATCGCCAGCGCGACTACGAGGGCGCCTTGCGGCTGGCCTCGAACCTCAGCATCGATGAGAAATATTATTTCATGCATGTCATCCTGGCGGCCGTCTGCGGGCAGCTTGGCGCCGTAGCCAGGGCAGAGACGCATCTTCAAATCCTGCGCCATTTGAGGCCTAATTACGCCGCCGAATTCCATATCGACTGGCGCGGGCGAAAGTTCCAGGAAGATTACATCGCCCATATTGTGGAAGGCCTGGGCAAGGCCGGGTTCGCCGTCACCGACACTCGCGCCGGCTCTTAAATACCCGCATAAATCGCGAATCGCTTTCGCATCTCGCCTGCTGCCTTCAACTGCGCATCTCGTCAAGAGGTGTCAGGAGCACATCCTGTCGCAGCTCTGGTCAGACGTTCGAAACGTGTTCAGTTCCGCCCCAGGTCGCTTTTAGCTGCTGCGACCAGGGGGACGGAACATGCTCGATCACGACATCATAAGTAAGATGGCTCTCATCGTCCGCGGGGAGACGAATTTGCGAGCCGGGTGCTCTGCGCTAGCTATTGCCTGTGCCGTTTGGTCGATCGCGCCAGCCCAGGCGCAGGGCGTCTCCAATGACCAATTGTTCAAATTGGTCACCGATCTGCAGGCCAAGCAGAGGTCGCTTGAGATCAAGCTGAAGGCCGCCGATGCGGAAATCTCGCGGCTGAAGGGTCCAGCGAGCAGTAGAGGGGCCCCTCAGTCGCGCACGCTCGTCACGAAAGGTGACGGCCACATGCCGGCCGCCCAGCGC
>NZ_JBFRDQ010000264.1:0-4754 GCF_052113865.1 Allobosea sp. TAB14
GCCAAGACGCAGCTCGACCCGATCACCGTCGAGGTCATCGGCAGCGCGCTCACCACCATCGTCGAGGAGATGGGCAAGGCGATCATCCGCGCGGCCTATTCGACCAACATCAAGGAGCGGCAGGACTGCTCGACCGCGCTGTTCGACGCCGCCGGGCGCACCATCGCCCAGGCCGAGCACATCCCGGTGCATCTCGGCTCGCTGCTCGGCATCGCCGAGCACGTCTTCAAGAACCACGATCTCTCGACCGTGCGTCCGGGAGACGTCTTCGTCGGCAACGACGCCTATACCGGCGGCGGTACCCATCTCAACGACATCGTCTTCCTCGAGCCGATCTTCCATGGCGACAAGCTCGTCGCCTGGGTGACGAACCTCGCCCACCATTCCGACTTCGTCGATCGCGGCCACGCCCATATCTTCCAGGAGGGCCTGCGCATCCCGCCGGTCAGGCTCTATCGCGAGGGCGTGCTCCAGGAAGACCTGATGCAGCTCATCCTGCTGAACTGCCAGGTTCCGCGCGAGCGCATCAACGACTTCCGCGCCCAGATGGCGGCCAATCGCCTCGGCGTGCAGCGCTATCAGGCGCTCTGCGACAAATACGGCGCCGAGACGGTGCGCGCCGCCGGCGCGCAGGTGCTGGACTATACCGAGCGGCGCACCCGCGCCGGCATCGCCCAGATTCCGGACGGCACCTACAGCTTCCGCCACGACTTCGACAGCAACCTGATCGATGGCGTGATGGACCTGAAGGTGGTGATCGAGGTCAAGGGCGACGAGATCTTCATCGACTTCCCCGATGCGCCCGAACAGGTCCGCGCGCCCATCAACATGGTCTATACGGCGCTGCTGGCGACGGTGTATTTCGCCGTGAAGGCGATCGTCGATCCCGATCTGCCGGCCAATTCCGGCTTCCACCGGCCGATCCATGTCTCTGCGCCGCTGGGCTCGGTACTGAACTCGACGCCGCCGGCCGCCGTCTACAGCCGCACCGATATCGGCCAGCGCCTCGTCGACATGATCTTCGCCGCGCTCGCCGATGTCGTGCCCGAGCGGATCGCCGCTGCCTCGACCGGCGGCACGCTCCTGACCACCAGCGGAATCCATCCGCGCACCGGCCGCTTCTACGTCTATAACGAGATGCATGGCGGCGGCATGGGCGCGCGCGCCGACAAGGACGGGCTCGACGGCGTGCAGGTGAACACGACCAACACCGCCAATCTGCCGATCGAGGCGCTCGAGATCGAGCACCCCGTCATGGTGAAGTGCTACGAGCTGGTGCAGGATTCCGGCGGTGCGGGCGAGTATCGCGGCGGCATGACGCTCAGGCGGCGCGTCGAGATGCTCGACCACACCGCCCGCATCTCGGCCGGCGGCACCAACAGCATCGTGCCGCCCTTCGGCCTCAAGGGCGGCCAGGACGGCCTGACCGCGCGCGTCGAGCTCTCGCCCGGCGCCAAGCCGCTCGACCGCCGCGCCGGTATCCTGCAGCCGGGCGAATGGGTCGGCATGGTCGCGGCCGGCGGCGGCGGCTTCGGCGACCCGAAAAAGCGCGACCGCGCGCTGGTCGAGCGCGACCTGCGCGAGGAGCGGATCTCGCGCGAGGCGGCCGTGGAAATCTAYGGGCTGAAGCTCTGAGGATCGTCTGACGATGGAGGCCGCCGGATGCCGCGCCACCTGACCTCCCGCCTCGGCGAAGGCCTGATCGCGATCTGGGGCGTGGTCACGATCGTCTTCGTCGTCTCGCGGCTGCTCGGCGACCCCGCCGTGYTGCTGCTGCCGATCGGCGCGACGGAAGCGCAAATGCAGGAGTTGCGCACGCAGCTTGGGCTCGACCAGCCACTGCTCCAGCAATATCTGACCTTCCTCCTCCATGCGCTGAAGGGCGATTTCGGCCAGTCCTTCCAGTTCGCGCGCCCGGCGCTCGACGTCGTGCTCGAAAGGCTGCCGGCCACGGCCCTGCTCGCCGGCTGCGCGCTGGCGATCGGCGTGCTGATCGGCGGCATGGCCGGCGCGCTCGCCGCGATCTATCGGGGATCCGCGATCGAGGGGCTGGTCCTGCTCGTGGCGCTGCTCGGCCAGGCGACGCCCTCCTTCTGGCTCGGCATCATGCTGATCCTGCTCTTCGCGGTGCAGCTCGGCTGGTTCCCGACAGGCGGCTACGGCGAATGGCAGAACCTTGTCTTGCCCTCGGTGACATTGGCCTGCTTCACCACGGCCAGCATCGCGCGCCTGCTGCGCTCCTCCATGCTCGACGTGATGCGCGACGACTATGTCCGCACGGCCTATGCGAAGGGCCTTAGCCCCCGCCGCGTCTATATCTGGCATGTCGGCCGCAACTCGCTGATCCCGGTCATCACCATGACCGGCATCCTCGCAGGCGAGCTTCTCGGCGGCGCCGCCGTGACCGAGACCGTCTTCGCCTGGCCGGGCGTCGGGCGCTTGATCGTGCAGGCGATCGAGGCCAAGGATTTCCCGGTCGTGCAGGCCGGCGTCGCCGTGGTTGCCACCATCTTCGTCCTGGTCAATCTCCTGGTCGACCTGCTCTACACCCTGATCGACCCGCGCATCCGGCAGGAATCATGAGGCTGCTCTCGTTCCTGCATCGCCAGCGCGCGAACTGGCTGGGCCTCCTCGGCGCCGCCTTGCTGGTGCTCCTGCTTGTGCTGGCGCTCGCCGGGCCCTGGCTCGGCCTGCCCGACCCGACGCGCGGCGACCTGAAGGCCCGGATGATGGCGCCGACGCTCTCCTGGGCCGGGCTGGGCGCCCACCCCTTCGGCACCGACCAGCTCGGCCGCGACATCCTGAGCCGCATCATCGCCGGCAGCCGCGTCACCCTGACCATCGCGGGCTCGGCCGTGATCCTCGGCGGCATCGTCGGCGTGTTTCTGGGCCTCGTCGCCGGCTATTTCGGCGGTTGGTACGACCGCATCCTGATGCGGCTGGTCGACATCCAGCTCGCCTTCCCGCTGATGTTGCTGGCGCTTCTGGTCGTCGCCGCGCTCGGCCCCAGCCTGCACAACCTGATCGCCGTGCTCGCCCTGACCAGCTGGGTTCGCTATGCCCGCATCGTCCGGGCGCAGGTCCTGACCGTCCGGGAGCGCGAATTCGTCCAGGCGGCGCTCGCCATGGGCGCGGGCCATGCTCGCCTGCTCTTGCGCCACATCCTGCCCAATGTCCTGACGCCGGTCTTCGTCGTCGCGACGCTGGAACTCGCGCGCACCATCGTGCTCGAAGCCGGCCTGAGCTTCCTCGGCCTCGGCATCCAGCCGCCCTCGCCGAGCTGGGGCCGGATGCTCGCCGACGGGCGCACCTATATCGCCAGCGCCTGGTGGATCATCACCCTGCCCGGCCTCGCCCTGATGCTCACCGTGCTCAGCGTCAATCTCTTGGGCGACTGGCTGCGCGACTGGCTCGATCCGCGCGCCGACCGGCACTGACCGCATGCGCCGCCGCGCCGCATGCGGCAACCGAAGGCCGGCGTCAGGCCCAGCTCTTCGCCAGATCGTCGATGAAGCTCGTCGCCGTCGCCTTGGCTTCGTTGGCGAAGTCCGCGATCAGCGGGACGTTGCGGGCGTCGCGCGCGAAGCAGACCAGAAAATCCAGCGGGATGGTCGGCTCGAACGGTCGCACCACGACCTGCTTCTCTACGCCCGCGATGAAGAGCGGATGCACCAGCGAGACCCCGAGCCCCGCCGCGACGAAATGGCAGAGCGTCGAATTGGAGTCGGCGGTCAGGACGACATGGGTCCGGACATTGTAGCTCTCGAACATGCTCGCGACCTTCTGCCCGGTATAGGTCTCGGTGTTGAAGGCGACGAAGGGAACGTCGTGCAGGTTCTCCGGCCGGATGACTTTCAGCGCCGCGAGCGGATGGTCCATCGGCATGATGCAGAGCAGCGGATGCTCGAAGAGCGGTTCGGTGACGATGTAGGGGTTCGCGGCGCGGGCCGTGACGATCCCGATGTCCAGCACGCGCGTCAGCACGTATTCGGGAATCCATTGCGAGCTCGGCGACTTGACCATGCAATAGACATTGGGATTGCGCTTGAGGAAGCTCATCGTCGTGCGCTGCATATAGGCGCCGCTCAAAGCGGGGATGGCCCCGATCACCAGCCTCCCCTGATCCTCGCGCTTGATCAGACCGATCGCGCTTTCGACCTGGCGCATCCCGACGAAGATCCGCGCGACCTCCTCATGCAGGCGCAAGCCCTGCGCCGTCGGGAACAGCCGCCCCTTGTAGCGGTCGAAGAGCTTGAGGCCGTTGTCTTTTTCGAGCTGCATCAGGAGCTTGCTGGCAGCCGGCTGCGAGATATAGAGCGCCTCGGCGGCCCGGCTGACCGTGCCGTGCTCGATCAGCGCCTTGAAGATCTCGATCTGACGAAGATTGATCGCGCGCGGCATACTATAACCTTGGGAATAGAGTGCTGCCGAATTTCTATTGGACATAATACCATACCCGTCCCTAGCGTCGTCAACACGGCGGAACAGATGGCTGGGACGTTGCAGGGCCAATTCCGGAAAGATCGGCCCCTTGGCGGCCGCCTCTCGCTCGCCGCCGCAATCGCCGATCTCGGCGCGAAAGCGCTCCGGCCCGCGACACCGTCGGGCCGACCGGATGACCATGAGGGGTAATGGCGGCATGTATCGCATCGGCGTGGATGTGGGCGGAACCTTCACCGACTTCGTGATGGTCGATACCGAAGGCGGCCCGACTGCCTTCCACAAGGTGCCTTCGACGCCGGACGATCCTTCGC
>NZ_JBFRDQ010000265.1:0-4724 GCF_052113865.1 Allobosea sp. TAB14
CTCCCGGTTCTATGGTCAGAGACAGTCCGCGGATCGCCTTGAAGCCGTCGAAGGAGACGCTGACGCCGTCGAGATAGAGCAGCGAGGAGGTGAGTGCGCCGGGCACGGCAGCGTTCATCGCGATCACTCCGCCGGGGCCGGCTCGGCGGCCGGTGTCGTGCCGGGCTTGCGGCGGCGCGCCCACAGCGCCTCGGCCGTGCCGAGGATTCCCTTGGGCAGGAAGAGCGTCACCACCACGAAGAGGCCGCCGAGCGCGAAGAGCCAGTAAGGCGCCATGAAGCCCGAGGTGAAGACGGTCTTGGCCCAGTTGACCACGACGGCGCCCAAGGCCGCGCCGACCAGCGTGCCGCGGCCGCCGACCGCGACCCAGATCACGGTCTCGATCGAGTTGGCCGGCGCGAATTCGCTGGGGTTGATGATGCCGACCTGCGGCACGTAGAGCGCGCCTGCCACGCCCGCCATGCAGGCCGAGACGGTGAAGACGAAGAGCTTGAAGCGGTCGACCCGGTAGCCGAGGAAGCGGGTGCGCGACTCGGCGTCCCGGATCGCGATCACGACCTTGCCGAGCTTCGAGACGACGATGCCGCGCGCGATCAGGAAGCCGACCGCCAGCATCACGCAAGTCAGGGAAAACAGAGCGGCACGAGTCGCTTGCGCCTGGATGTTGAAGCCGAGGATGTCCTTGAAATCGGTCAGGCCATTATTGCCGCCGAAGCCCATATCGTTGCGGAAGAAGGCGAGCAGCAGCGCATAGGTCAGCGCTTGGGTGATGATCGAGAGATAGACGCCGGTGACGCGCGAGCGGAAGGCGAACCAGCCGAAGACGAAGGCGAGCAGGCCGGGCACGGCCAGCACCATCAGCATGGCGAAGGGGAAGGACGAAAAGCCGTACCAATACCAGGGCAATTCCTGCCAGTTCAGGAAGACCATGAAGTCGGGCAGGACCGGATTGCCATAGACACCGCGCGAGCCGATCTGGCGCATCAGATACATGCCCATCGCGTAGCCGCCGAGCGCGAAGAAGGCGCCGTGGCCGAGGCTCAGGATGCCGCAATAGCCCCAGACGAGATCGAGCGAGACCGCCAGCAGCGCGTAGCAGAGATATTTGCCCCAGAGCGACATGGTCGAGGTCGGCACATGGAAGGGCGACGACGCCGACAGCAGCAGGTTCGAGAGCGGCACCAGCACGGCCAGACCGAGCAGGATCGCGAGGAATATCCCGCCGCGGCGGTCCATCTTCTGCAGGAGGAAGCGGGTGATCATGCTTCCACCGCCCGGCCCTTGAGCGCGAACAGGCCGCGCGGGCGCTTCTGGATGAAGAGGATGATGCAGACCAGGAGCGCGATCTTGCCAAGCACGGCGCCGGCATAGGGCTCGAGCAATTTGTTGGCGACGCCGAGCGTCATCGCGCCGACCAGCGTGCCCCATAGGTTCCCGACGCCGCCGAAGACCACGACCATGAACGAGTCGATGATGTAGCTCTGGCCGAGATTGGGGCTGACATTGTCGATCTGCGAGAGCGCGACGCCGGCCAATCCCGCGACGCCCGAACCCAGCCCGAAGGTGAGTGCGTCGATGCGGCCGGTGCGGATGCCCATCGCCGAGGCCATGCGGCGGTTCTGGGTGACGGCGCGCATCTGCAGGCCCATCGGCGTCAGCTTCAGGATGGCGAGCAGCGCCGCAAAGACCAGCCCCGCGAAGACGATGATCCAGAGTCGGTTATAGGTGATGGCCAGCCCACCGAGATCGAAGGCGCCGGACATGAAACTAGGGGCGCCGACCTCTCGGTTGGTCGGGCCGAAGGCGGTGCGGACCGCCTGCTGCAGCATGAGGCTGATGCCCCAGGTCGCCAGCAATGTTTCGAGCGGCCGGCCATAGAGAAAGCGGATGACGCCGCGCTCGATGGCGATGCCGACCGCGCCCGAGACGATGAAGGCCGCCGGCAAGGCGATGGCCAGCGACCAGTCGAACAGGCCGGGCGCGTTCGCCCGGATGACCTCCTGCACCACGAAGGTGGTGTAGGCACCGAGCATGACCATCTCGCCATGGGCCATGTTGATGACGCCCATCACGCCGAAGGTGATGGCAAGGCCGATGGCGGCCAGCAGCAGCACCGAGCCGAGCGAGAGCCCATACCAGAGGTTCTGCGCCATGGCCCAGAGACGCAGGCGGCCCTCGATGGCGGAGATCGCCCTCGCCTGCGCGTCCTTGAGCGCCGGGGTCGCCTCGCCTGCGAGCGAGCGCAATGTCGCCAGCGCATCCTGGTCGCCGCGCTCGCGCAGCAGGTCGATGGCGCCGAGACGGTCGAGCGGGGCGGCATCGGGCTTGGCGATCAGGATCGCGGCCTGGGCCTGGCGCAGGGCGGCGAGCGCGCGCGGATCGGTCTCCTTGCCGATGGCGGCTTCGACGATGGGCAGGAGGCTGGCATCGCGCGACTTGAAGACCGCTTCGGCCGCGGCAGTCCGTTTCGCAGGTTCAGGATTGAGCAGGCTCAGGCCGCCGAGCGCGGCCTGCACGGTGCGCCGCACCGCATTGTTGAGGCGAACGGTCTTCACATCCGCCGGAGCGGCGGTGAGCGCAGCGCCGGTCCTGGCGTCGACGAAGCCACCCGTCGGGGTCTTCAGCACGACGCCGCCGGGGCCGGCGAGCAGGCGACCGTCGTTCAGGGCTTCGACGATCAGCGCAGCATTGGGATGGGCGGTCGACACCAGGATTTCGACGGCGCGCGTCGTGTCGGAATAGCTGTCGGCGGCGAGGCGCGTGAAGGCCTCGTCGGCAGTCTGCGCGAAGGAGGCGATCGAGGCCGCGACCAGTGCGACGACGATCACTCCGAGATGCAGCAGGCGATAAAGGAAGGACATCAAGACCGGCTTCCGCATTCAGGTCATCCCGGGCGCCCGCAGGGCGACCCGGGATCCATGCCCGGGCGTTTCCCCGAAAAGCTCAGGCATCGATCCCGCCTCTAGGCTTCGCTCCGCCGGGATGACGGAGCGGGACGAGCAACCGCGATGGAACGGCGAGATACAAAGGCGAGATACGAGGGACGACCGGGATATTTCCCGTGCCGCCCCTCCCCCTCATGATCTCACGCGCCACCGCACTTGTTGGTCTTGACGTTGAAGTTGCCGCACTTCTTCTCAACCCAATCGCCGACCAGATCCTTGGAGCCATCGAGCTCCTTCGACCAGGCATCGCCCGGAACGAGGCCGGAGGTCTTCCAGACCACGTCGAACTGGCCGTCATCCTTGATCTCGCCGATGAAGACCGGCTTGGTGATGTGGTGGTTGGGCAGCATCTTCGAGATGCCGCCGGTCAGGTTCGGCGCCTCGATGCCGGGCAGCGCGTCGATGACCTTGTCCGGATCGGTCGACTTGGCCTTCTCGACCGCCTTCACCCACATGTTGAAGCCGATGTAATGCGCCTCCATTGGGTCGTTGGTGACGCGCTTCGGGTTCTTGGTGAAGGCCTGCCACTGCTTGATGAAGGCCTCGTTCTCCGGCGTCTTGATCGATTCGAAATAGTTCCAGGCGGCGAGATGGCCGACCAGCGGCTTGGTGTCGATGCCGGCGAGTTCCTCCTCGCCGACCGAGAAGGCGACCACGGGAATGTCGGTCGCCTTGATGCCCTGGTTACCGAGCTCCTTGTAGAACGGCACATTGGCATCGCCGTTGATGGTCGAAACCACGGCCGTCTTCTTGCCGGCCGAGCCGAACTTCTTGATGTCGGAGACGATGGTCTGCCAGTCGGAATGACCGAAGGGCGTGTAGTTGATCATGATGTCCTCGGGCTTCACGCCCTTGGATTTGAGATAGGCCTCGAGGATCTTGTTGGTCGTGCGCGGATAGACATAGTCGGTGCCGGCGAGCACCCAGCGCTCGACCTTCTCCTCCTTGGCGAGATAGTCGACGGCGGGAATCGCCTGCTGGTTCGGGGCCGCACCGGTGTAGAAGACGTTGCGCTCGCTCTCCTCGCCCTCATACTGGACGGGGTAGAACAGGATGTTGTTGAGCTCCTTGAAGACCGGCAGCACCGATTTGCGCGACACCGAGGTCCAGCAGCCGAAGGTGGCCGCGACCTTGTCCTTGGTGATCAGCTCGCGCGCCTTCTCGGCGAAGAGCGGCCAGTTCGAGGCCGGATCGACCACCACAGCCTCGAGCTTCTTGCCGAGGACGCCGCCCTTCTTGTTCTGCTCCTCGATGAGCATGAGCATGACGTCCTTCAGGGTCGTCTCGGAGATCGCCATCGTGCCCGAGAGCGAGTGCAGGATGCCGATCTTGATGGTCTCCTGCTGCGCCGCCGCCGGCAGATAGGAGGAACCGAGGAAAGCGGCGCCCGCGAGCGCGGTGCCGAGGAATTCGCGACGATTGCTGTTCACGGGCTGCTCCCGAATATTCCTGTTGAGCGGCGCCGCGATCGGCACCGACAGGCCTCCCCGGCCCGAAGGCAGGTATCGCAAGCCACATGCCAACCGGCCTCACCGAACGGGTCGTCGCGCAAATCTCTGCCGCTAGGTCRGCAAACCCCGCATTTCCTGCGAAAGAGGCGGGCCCCGACGCAATGATCAGGTCACATCGATCATTTCTGCTCATTTTGCAGGCAAACCCACTGCCTGCTAATTGCGCACCGCACCATCCGCCTGAAATTTAGCCCGCAAACACGCCGCTCACGGCGCAGCGGACAGCGCTTTTTTTGACATTTACGTGGAGCCGAGAATCACCCTAGCC
>NZ_JBFRDQ010000266.1:0-4645 GCF_052113865.1 Allobosea sp. TAB14
CGCTTCACGCCGTGTGAAGCATCCGTCAGACCCTTCGCAATGACGCACTCCCCACAGCTTTTCGAGATGACCTTCGCCAGGCTCAGAAACCGCCGGAAGGCGGGGTTGTCGTTGCGGGGCGACCAGACCGCGCAGAAGGGCAGGATCTCGCCTGCGAGCGGGCGATACACAACACCGGGGAATTGCGCGGCAACGGTCGCTTCGCTGGTCAGCGTCAGGCTGTGTCCACCGGCAACGATCTGCATCAGGGTGTCGCGATAGACCGCATGATGCTGGATGTCAGGGCTATAGCTAGGCTCGGAAAGATGCTTCACCAGATAATCGTGGATTTCCGGCCCCGACTGCGCCTCGCTGACAATGAATGCCTGGCCCCGAAGGTCGCTCCACTTGATTTCCGCCTTACCGGCGAATTCGTGTGCGATCGACATAGCCACATAGATCCGCTCGTTCCACAGATGCGTAACATCGCACCCCTCGACCGCAGGCGTGCCGGTCAAGAAGGCGACATCCAACCGATTCTGCTGGATCGCCGGAATGTGTTCGGAAGCGTCACCTTCGATATAGTCGATCCTCACCTCTGCATGGTCAGCACCGTAGGCATCTAGCAGTGTGGCAATAAAGCCCGATGCCATTGAGGACATCAGGCCTATTCGAACGATCCCCGCCTGCCCTCGCCCGACCATGCCAACCTCTTGCGCAGCATAAGTGAGTTGGTTCAACGCTCGTCGCGCTCTTCTTATGAACCGTTCGCCCGCAATAGTGAGGCTGACGCCRCCATGCCCTCGAAGGAACAGGGCAGCGCCAATCTCGTCTTCCAAGTCGCGGATTCGACGGCTGACAGTGGATGGCTGGACATTGAGCGCCCTAGCCGCACGCCGGACACTCCCAAGCTCCGCCATTGCGATGACGTAGCGCAAATGGCGGATTTCAAATCTGGGAGCCTTTGCGTCGTCCATAGCGCCTCGCATCGCGGATCAGCTCAGTACGGGAAGCCGTCGGTGCCTGTTAGTCCCACCTCCGTGAAGAACGTTTGTAGTGCGGCAGCCTCGTCTGCGGTCACTATCGCGGCGACATAGCCGTCAGGTCGGACCAGCACCCATTCGCCGGATGCCAATTTGTACGCATCGCGGAAATGACTGCCCACGTCCTGTAGCTCGCAGCCGGCTCCGACCCTGTGAATGTGCAACCCACGTCGCGGCTCGATAATATCGCGCTCTGTCTCGAAACCGATGAGCGTCCAGTGCGAGCCGCTGAACAGCTCGAAGAGGCGTCGGGAACATCCGGCCGCGCCACGAAGCGGTGCGTCAGGCGCCCGATCTCCTGCAAGCAGGGTGCCGACGCGACCGGAAGGATCAAGCGCAAGCGGCGACTGGGGATACCCTATGTCGAGCTGGCGCACCTCACGACCGCGCCGCATCTCTCCTCGTTTTGCGGCCTCGAGAAGGCCGGTCGCAAGCCCTAGCATCGCTTGGGCGATCGGCCGCCGCTCGTTTTCATAGCTGTCAAGCAGACGTTCCGAAGCACCATTGAGCACTGCCGCCAGCTTCCAGCCCAAATTGTAGGCGTCCTGCACGCTGGTATTGAGGCCCTGGCCGCCAGTGGGCGGATGGATGTGGGCGGCGTCGCCGACGAGGAGCGCGCGGCCGACCCGGTAGCGATCGGCAAGCCGGGCATTCATGAAATAAGCCGACGCCCAGGTCACCGATTGAACCTTCACGTCATTGCACGCGGTTCGCTCGGCGATCACTCGCTCGATCCCTTCGGCCGAGAGGTCGACTTCACCGTCCAGCGGCACGGGCGCCTGGATCTGGAACAGATCGGTTCCGGCGAGCGGGCAGATCGAGACCATACGCTCCATGTCGCCGTCGTTGAACTGATGCCAGGCCCCGCGGTCGAGGCCGGTCAGCGCCACGTCCGCCACTACTGCCCTCACACCGAGCGTCTTCCCGGGGAAATCTACACCGAGGGCACCCCGCACAAAGCTTCGGCCGCCGTCAGCTCCGACGAGGTAACGGCTGCGCACGATCTCTTCGCCGGCTGGTCCCACCAGGTGCGCCGTAACGCCTTCCTCGCCCTGCTCGAAGCCGATCAGTTCGCATCCGAATTCGACCTCTCGACCAAACTCCGCCAGCCGATCGCGCAGCACCCGTTCCGTCAGAAACTGCGGAACCATCAGCGCGATTTGATAGGGCTCTGCCGGCGTTGGATCGTCCTGCTCGGCCATATCCTTTTCGACATAGGTGCCATCATTCCGATACTCGCGCATCCGCGGATAGGTGCCGCCTGCCGCGACGATCCGGTCGATGATACCGAGGTCCTCGAAGACTTCCTGGGTTCGTGGCTGAATGCCCTTGCCGCGCGAACCTGAAAATGGCTGAGCCATCTTCTCGATCAGGCGGAACGGCACGCCGCGCCGCGCCAGGTCGATAGCCAGTGTCAGACCGGCGGCGCCGGCACCGCAGATCAGCACCGCCGTAGTGTTTTCATCTTCCATTACCGCCTCCAATGTGTATGATGCACATATCATCAGGAGGCTTAGGCGTGTCAATAAAAAAAGTGCAAAATGCACATATCAAGAAGTCACTGCCCGAGTTGCACCGGTCGCTCATTGACATTGCCGGGCTCATGAACCGCCCTGAGCGGGATGCGCAATTGCTGGAAATGGCCGGCCTTACGCTGGAGCGTGCGCTGTTTCCTCTTCTCGTGTCGATCGAGCGGCGGGGACCGATCGGCGTTGTCGAACTCTCCGACGGGGTTGGGCGCGACTACACCACGGTCAGTCGCCAGGTTGCACGTCTGGAGGCGCTCGGCCTCGTCGAGCGCCGCTCAGGCGCGACTGACAAGCGAGTGCGCGAGGCGGTCATTACACCGCGAGGGAAGGCTGCGACCGATGCAGTCGATGTCGCGCGGGAAAAAATGGTGCTGACCCTGTTTCAGGATTGGACGCGCGAAGACTTCGACGAGCTACTGCGGGTCATGCGGATGCTCGCCGACAGCATGGGTGCCGAGCCAGTTCTCGAACGTTGAAAATGACGCGAGAGGGCTGACGGATAGGGTGCAGCCAGCTCTGGCACGAGTGCCTCATTTCGCTACGCTCAACGCTTGCCTACGCGCTCAGTCGGACTCGGCCGTCAGACAGTGAATACAGTGCGGTTCTTGCTGTCGTCCGCATTCCACGCCTGGCTCCCGCCCGAAAGAGCGGCCGACTTGAATGCGATCTTGAAGTTTCCAGGCAGCACCGCTCGCAACAAGGCTGTCACCGCGCCGAGATGACGCTCAAGCGAAATGCTACCATGGCCGCTGCCCATGAGTTCAATTGGAGATGATCTCAGAACGGCGCTAGGCAGCGTGATATCCGCGCCGCTGACGGAGCCGATCTGAACGAAGCGGATCGGGATTGCATCCGGCCCGGCCTTGGCACCCGCGATCAGCAGGCGCTCTGCGCTAGGCCCCCAAAGATAGTCCACGACCACGTCGATTCTCTCTGCGAATTGTTCGATGAACCTTTGCTCAAGCGCGTCTCCATCTGCGACCAGTGGAATGGTCACATCAGCGCCCAGTGCAGCAACGTCGCGAAGAGCTGCTTGATCGCGGCCGGTCGCAATGACCTTTGCTGCGCCCATATGCTTGGCGATCTGAACGGCGAGCCTCCCTGCGGTCCCGGTAGCGCCGTTAACGAGAACAGTCTCGCCAGCCTTGAGGTTCGCGCGCTCCGCATAGGCGACCCAGGACGACATGCCGGGGTTGGCGATTGCCGCGGCCGTCAGGTCGTCAAGTTCGGGCGGTAAGGGAAGGCATTGGGCTGCGGAGACGACGGTCCGTTCGGCCATGCTGCCGAAGGGGGGCCGCGGCAGGACAAAATAAACTCTGCGGCCATCATCCAGCAGGCCTACCCCGTCAATGCCCGCGACAAACGGGAGCATCCTCGACGAGCTGTAATGGCCACCCGAGGCCCGGCTCTTGACCAACTGGCTCATCGCAGCGGCCTTCACGGCGACCCGCACCTCGTCCGGTCCGACGATCGGATCGGCAAAATCCATATAAATCGGCGACTGCCCGATTTTTTGAACAACCAAAGCCTTCATAGCGCTTCCCTCATCCATTGCGTGCACGATGCACATATAAGGGATGGAAAATAACGTCAACATAAATGTGTATTATGCACTTTTCTGTTGACGACCTTCGTCTATCGTCGTTATGTGCATACTACACATTGATCAGGTGATGACAAATCCCTGCGCAGCGAATTTGGTCATCCGCGACGCATGTCCGGTCAACAGCAGGGAGTCGCGAGATGAACGTCGGCGCATCAATAGTAGGGAACGATAAGGCAACGCCAAGACTTGATTGGCGAGTGATGCTGCCGGTCTTCCTGGTCGTCAGTCTCTACGCAGCAAGTGCTGCCGCCGTTTTGCCAATCCTGCCTTTCTACCTCAAAGAAATGGGCGGAACGCCGCTCATCTTCGGTATTGTGATAGCCACGGAAGCTCTCACGCAGTTTGTGGCGGCGCCTCTTGTCGGTCAGCTTTCTGACCGCTTGGGACGAAAGAAGATCCTGCTGTCAACTCAGGCGGCTGCTTTCACCAGCCTCCTACTGCTCGCTCTAGCAAAGGCCGTGTTCCCGGTCCTGCTGGCGCGCATATTG
>NZ_JBFRDQ010000267.1:0-4621 GCF_052113865.1 Allobosea sp. TAB14
CCGTCAGCACCGTCAGCACGGCTGAAGTCAGCTTGTTGAGCCTCAGACGCTCGGCACGGATTTGTTTCTCGAACCCCGCGATCCGGGCCTCGATCTGCTCCTGTTCGGAAGCAAGTTCGGCCAGCCGCAGGTCGAGTTCCCTGACACGCTGCGAGGAGAAAGGCGCGTCGTTGTAGGAGTCGCCGATGAAAACGCCAGTGCGGGCGGCAGCCAGTTCGGTGTTCAAATAGCTGCCACGCTGGCGGGCACTCTCAAGCTCTTGCTGCGCCACGTCCTGTGCGGCGCGGGCGCGTTCGAGATTGGCTGCGGTCTGTACGCCCCGATCGCTCAGGTCGTTGGCGCGCTTGAGGGTGCCATCGGCTTCGCGCAGGCGGGCCGCCGCGGCATCCTGATTGGCCTTCGCCTCGGCGATCCGCGCCTCGATCTGGCTGACGCGCCCTTTCTGGTAATTATCGAGCTGTGCGGCAAAGCCAGCGCGAGCATTGCTGATCGCTTCCTTTTGCGTGGCCACCCGCTTCAGCTCGATCTGCTGGTTGTCGCGGTCGCGCTCTAGATCGATAAGGCGTGCGGTGTCGAAGCGCTCATCCGTGATGTCGGCGACGAGTTCACCCGCATTCACGCGCGCGCCGATGCTCCGGACGGCAAGATTGACCTGTCCCTCGATCGGGGCGCGGATCACGTTGATGCGGGCATTCACCGTCGCGTCGGCCGAGGTTCCAGCGAAATGCTCGCCGATCAAGACGTAGAGGCCACCAACGAGCAGCAGCAGGCCGACGGCGATCCGAAAGATCTTCATGATCCCTATCCCGAACGCGTGTCGCGGACGGGCATTGGCGCGGACCGAGTCTTACCAAATCGTTACCAGACAAGAGTCCCCAGCTGCGGATGGATGTCCAAGCTTCTGGCGCCGCAAAAATCGAGGACTTACGAAACCATCAATGCACTTCGAATGCGCACATTGGTAGCTTGCGTCAGAAGCGGCCTCGGACGCACCAGCCGCCTGGAAACAAGGCGTTATCCGCCGGGCTGGGTTTCCACAGCTTTCGCTGTCGAGCGATCGGAGAGGACCAAAAACAGGCCAAACACCGAGGACCGCCATGGAAATCCAAGCTTACGCCGACGGCCTGGCCGATATGTTCTGCGCCTATCTCACTGCCCAGGGAAATTCTTCGCCGAAGGGTGGAGGCTAGCGCAGACCAGCAACTGCGATGCGCCGACAGCGGAACTTTGCTCATCGCCTGTAAGCGGACCTCTAGAACGCTGAAACGGCATGACCTCAAACGTCCCATGTCGGACCTTCAGCGGGTTTGCTGCGGAGCCAGGGTAACCTCAGAATCTGACGGCGAGGACGCCCTTGAAGGCGTGGTCCTGCGCGTCCTGGGCGAGCTGCCCGGTATAGGAGAGGCCGAGCGAGGCGCTCTGGCCGATGGCCAGGTCGAGCCCCGCCTCGAGCAGGGCGGCGTCCTTCGCGATCGGGACACCAGCGACCGAGAACGGTGTACTGCCGGCAAAGGCCAGCGTTGCGGTCGGGGTGACGTCTCCGAAGGCGTGGCGCCAGGCTAATCCGCCGCGCAGGGTCAGGCCCACGCCCCGCAGATCGAAGCTGGTCGCGGCACGCAGTCCAAGCGTGGAATATCCTACATTGGTGTCGCCGCCACGGCTTGAGAGCGCCGCGGCGCCGCTGGTCTCGCGGAAGCCATCGGTATGCAGGTTGAYATAGGCCAGGCCGGCAAAGGGCTCGAACGCCACCCGGCCGAGATCGACCCGGTAGCCGAGCTCCCCAAAAACCTGGGCGGTGCCGGCATTGTAGTCGGCCTTGAGGCTATTGCCGAAACCGGCGAAGGCGACAGTGCGGCTGATCTCGACGTCGTGCCAGGTGTAGCTCGCGCCAGTGCGCAGGTTGAGCGCGCCCCATTGCCCGCCACCATAGAGGCCGAGATGGTAGTTGTCGCTCTCGCCCGAGGAGCGCCGGCCCTTCACGTCGAACTCGGAGCGGCTGTAGCCGGCAACGACGCCGACGCGCAGGGTGTCGAACACCGCAGCATCGGCACCGATGAGGAAGCTGCCGGTCGAGCGCGTCAACTTGGCAGCGTTGCGGTCGCTGTCCGTTGTGCCCCAGGAGCCGTAGCCCTGGCCCCAGACCGCGAAGCGGTCGGACCTGAGCTCGGGCATCGGACCTTTCACGCTTGGGGCGAGATCGGCGGTGAAGCCGTAGTTCAACGTCGTCATGGGCTGCGCGCCGACCGCGCCGAAGGCCGAACGCAGTCGGTCGTTGACGGCGTTGCGCAGGAGCCAGCTCTCGTCGATCAGCGCCGTCTTCGCCGAGGCGTGAACCTCGCCGGAGAGCGAGTCGAAGGCGGCGCGCGCACCTGGCGCGTCGAGCATCAGCAGGCTGTTGTAGAGCGCCAGCGTGCCGCCGACCGGCGGCAGCGTGTCGAGAGCGCCAGCGGTGACAAATTGGTTGCGCGTCTGCGCCACGGTTTCGAAAATCGCTGGCGGGGGTGTCGGCGTTGGGTCAGAGCCGGGAGGGGTGGTCGGGGGAGTGCCCGGGTCAGGGGGAGTGACCGGAGGCGTCCCCTTGACCGCAATGATGAGGTCGACCTGGTTGGGCTGCTGGTCGACGGAGAGGTCGAGGAAGGCGGAACGCGAGACCGCTCCGGGGGCGCTGCCGATGACACCGCCTGTCGCGGTGAGGATCGTGTAGCGCTGGCCGTTGATATAGCTGGTCTGCGGATCGAGCGCGGTGACCCCGACCTGGCTGCCCGTGACGATGGCGCTTCCGGTCACGGCGATGCGGTCGGAGGTGCCGTTGCCGGCGATCTCGGCCTCGTAGGTCGAGCCCGGCGCCAGCGTCAGGTTGCCATTGACGTTGAGGGTGCCGATCGAGTTGCCCGGGGCAATGGTCGCCCCCGATTGGATCGTGGTGGAGCCGACCGTGCCGCTGCCGCCGAGCGCCGCGCCCGAGAGCACGGTGACGGCCGAGTTCGCGAGCGAGCCATTGATCGAGAGCTTGCCGTCCTCAACCGTCGTCGCGCCGATCAGATTGCCGTCGCCGGTCAGATTGAGATTGCCTGCCCCGCGCTTGGTGAGGGTGCCGGTGCCGTTGATCGCCTGGGCGAAGGTTGCGTCGCCTGGCTGGTCGAAGACCAGCGCGGCGTTGTTGTGGATCGGACCGAGGCCGAAGCTCGTCGCCGAGCCTATCAGCGTGCCGGCTTGGATCAGCGTGCCGCCATAGCTGTTGGTACCGGTCAGCGTGAGCGACCCAGCCCCCAGCTTCTGCACGTCGCCGCTGCCCGAAATGGTTCCGGTGAAGGTGATATTGTCAGAGCGGTTGAAGGCGAGCGTGCGATTGTTGACGACGTTGCCTATGATCGAGCCGGTGGTGCCGCCGTTGCCGATCTGCAGGACGCCGGCGCTGATCGTCGTGCCACCCGTATAGGTGTTCGCCCCGGTCAGGATCTGCGTGCCGGCGCCGAGCTTGGTCAGGCTGCCCGCCCCGGAGACGGCGCCGCCTAGCTCGAACTGTGTGCCTGTCGCCACGTCGAAGCCGCCGGGGCCGTCGAGCGCCACGGGACGAAACGAGGCGAAGCTGGCCGTGGTCGCGAGCGTGCCGCCGTTAAGGCTCAAGCCACCGGAGGCCGCCCCGAGATTGGCATTGGCAGAGATCTGCAGCACGCCGCCTTCGATCGCCGTGCCGCCGCTGTAGCTGTTGCTGCCGGAGAGCACGAGCCTGCCGTTGCCGACCTTGGCGATGGCCGTGCCGCTGCCATCGGCAATCGTCGAGGCGATGTTGGCTATGACGCCGTTATCGACGTTGAATGTACCGGACGTGCCGCCCACGGGCAGGATTGAAAGCGTCCCGCCGCTCAGCGCGTAGCCATTGGCCGAGAATTGCAGGGTGTCGAAACTCACCGTGCCGGCAACGCTGACCGCGCCGCCGGCCGCGCCGGCGAAGACGCCGACCGAGCCGCCCCAGCCGGCATTGGCGCTGCCGGCGCTATTGGTCCAGTTGGTGCCGAAGGGAGCCCAGGTGCCGGCCCCGCCATCGACGGTGCCGTTGCCGATTGCGTTCGTGCCGTCCCAGAACTGCAGGGTCTGGCCGGTGCCGAACACGGCGAGGTTGACCTGTCCTGCCGTCGCCGTCTCGACCTGCGCGCTGGCGATGGTGAAACCGCTCCGGGTCGAGGTCACGCCTTGGCTGGCGAAGCTGCCCGCGAGCGTGCCGCCATAATCGAACAACCGATAATAGCCGGCGGCAGCCGCGCGGGCATCGAGGGTGCCGCCGAGCGTGAGATTGCCGGTGACCTCGACGAGGTCGTTGCCGGCGATGGGATCGCTGCCGCCGACCGCGCCCGGCGAATTCAGCTCGAAGACCGAGGTCGAGCCGCCGTTCAGCGCAAGCGAGCCAACCGTCAGTGTGCCGGGGCTATGCCCCGCCGACAGGGTACCGTTGACGGTCACGGCACCGGCAATGCTGCCTGTGCCAGACAGCGTCGCACCGGCCGCCACGGTCAGCGCTCCCGGCCCGTTCAGCGCACCGTCGACACGCAGCTCACCGGCCGAGACCAGCGTCGTGCCACCATAGGTGCTGGTACCGGTCAGTGTCTGCCTGCCGGAGTAC
>NZ_JBFRDQ010000268.1:0-9020 GCF_052113865.1 Allobosea sp. TAB14
GTCTTGGGCGACGTCGCCTCAGTTCTTGACCGGCTCGCTCTTCGAGCGGACGTCCTGGATCATGCCGCGCACGATGCGCACCCGCACGCCTTCGGCGATCTCGGCCTCGATCTCACCGTCGTCGACGACCTTCGACACCTTCGCGACGAGCCCGCCGGAGGTGACGATCGTATCGCCGCGACGCACGTTCTTGATCATCTCCTGATGCGCCTTGGCCCGGCGCTGCTGCGGCCGGATGATCAGGAACCACATGATGACGAAGATCAGAAGGAACGGCACCAGCTGAATCAGCATGTCGGAGCCGCCGCCGGCTCCAAGCGACTGGGCAAAAGCGGGGGTGATCACAAAAACACTCCTCTGGTGCGACGGCAACGAGCCGCCAAGCCGCAAGACACGCCGCGAAAAGACACGACAAAAGCATCGCCCGGCCGGAAAATCGCGCGGACTATAGCCAGCAATGCCGTGAAATCAATCGGACACGCCCACTCGCGCAAGCGCGCTCCTCACCTATGGGCTTGCCGCCATTCGCGCAATGCCCTTGCGCAAGATCGCACAACGCGGTTTAGCTAGGCACGCAACCGTACCGGACGGTACGGTACGGTTGTCAGCCAAACCATGAAGGCGCATGCCAGATGACCGACAAGACCACCGAGAAAACCATCGACCAGACCGCCACCGAGACGCTCGCGACCCYGCTGCGGATCGCTTCCGCGCTGGAGCGCATCGCCCCCCTCCCGCGCAAGCCGATCGACCTTGCGGCGGCGGACGCCTTCGTCTGGCACGCGGCGGGCTCGGAGCTCATGCCGGTGCCGAAGGTCAACCGCGTCGCTCTGTCCCTGCTGCGCGGCGTCGATCGCGTCCGCGACACGCTGGCCGAGAACACCGAGCGCTTCGCCCGCGGCCTGCCCGCCAACAACGTCCTGCTCTGGGGYGCGCGCGGCATGGGCAAGTCCTCCCTGGTCAAGGCAGTCCATGCCGACACCAACCAGCATCTCGCCAAGGGCGAACGGCCGCTGAAGCTGATCGAGATCCACCGCGAGGACATCGAGAGCCTGCCCGCTTTGATGAGCCAGCTCCGCAGCGATCCGCACCGCGCCATCGTCTTCTGCGACGATCTGTCCTTCGACGGCGACGACACCTCCTACAAATCGCTCAAGGCTGCGCTCGATGGCGGCGTCGAGGGGCGGCCCGAGAACGTCGTGTTCTACGCGACCTCGAATCGCCGCCACCTGCTGCCGCGCGACATGATGGACAATGAGCGCGCGACCTCGATCAACCCCGGCGAGGCGATCGAGGAGAAGGTCTCGCTCTCCGACCGCTTCGGCCTCTGGCTCGGCTTCCACAAATGCAGTCAGGACGAATATCTCGCGATGATCGACGGCTATGTCGCCCATTTCGGACTCACCGTCGCCCCGGAGGAGTTGCGCCGTGACGCGCTCGAATGGGCGACGACGCGGGGCTCCCGCTCCGGCCGCACCGCCTGGCAATACATCCAGGACCTTGCCGGCCGGCTCGGAAAGAAGCTGGAGGGGTGAAGCGCGAAGGTCATGGTCGGGCTTGTCTCGACCATCCACGTCTTCATCGACGCAGCGCACTGCTCAGGATCTGGATGCTCGCCACAGGGGCGAGCAGGACGGTATCCCGAAAAGCAAACAAAACGGGGCGCCTCTTCTGGAGGCGCCCCGTTCCGTATTCGATCGGCGGGGTCTCGCGGGTACCGATCGAAGGCTGAAGCCGGATTTGGGCAGCTTCGATCAGTTGTTCAGATAAGGCGTCGGATCGACCGGGGTCGAACCCTTGCGCAGCTCGAAGTGCAGCTGCGGCGACGAGACGTTGCCGGTCTGGCCGGAGCTGGCGACGACCTGACCCCGCTTTACCGTATCGCCGCGCTTCACCTTGAGCTCGCCGTTATGGGCATAGGCCGAGACATAGCCGTTGGGGTGACGGATCAGGACCAGRTTGCCRTAGCCCTTCAGCTCGCTGCCGGCATAGGCGACGGTGCCCTCCTCGGCGGCCTTGACCGGGGTKCCGTCCGGCACCGCGATGTTGATGCCCTCATTGCCACCCTTGCCGCTGAAACCCGAGATGACGCGGCCCCGGGCCGGCCAACGGAAATCAGCCTTGTCGGCGCTCGACGTCGCCGCTTCCTGTTTCGGCAGGCTAGCGGTCGTCTTGGGCTCGGGAGCGGGCTCGGCCTTCGCGGCCGGTGCGAGCTTCTCGGTCGCCGGAGCACTGGCGACGGCGACGGGCTTCGTCGACTCGACCGCCGGAGTCGCAACTTTGGGCTGGCGGAGCTGCGCCGGGGCTGCCGCAGGCTTGGCCTCGGCGACGGCGGCCTTGCGGGCCTCCGCCTTGGCCTTGGCCTCGGCAGCGAAGCGGGCACGCGATTCCTTCATCGCCTGCGCATCGGCCTCCGCCTTGGAAGCAGCCGCAGTCCTGGCTTCGGCGACCGGCTTGACCTCGGCGGCGCTACGAGCCTGCGAGCGGACCTCGGTCGCAGCCTGGCGCACCGGCGCCGCTCCCTGAACGAAGCCGCGCGACTCGGGCGTGGGGGAAGCCGCACGCCGGACCGGCTCGGCCGCAGCCGTAGCCGCTCCACTGGCATTGTAGATCGGGATCGTCAGGCGGGTGYCCGGCGCCACATTGGCATTGCTCAGCCCGTTCGCCGAGATCAGCGCCGCGCGCGGCACGCCGTAGCGGGAGGAGATCATGTCCAGCGTTTCGCCCTGGGCGAGCACGATCGGCGTGCCGCCCTGCGCGGTCCAGCCAGCGGCGCTGCCCCCGACAGGCTGCGCCGACGGAGCGGCCGCGACCGGAGCGACCGGAGCGACCGGCGCCGGCCGCATTGCGGCGGAGGCCTGCGGCGGCGGCAGCGACTGCGAGCGCACGACCGGAGAAGACGGCACCGGCTGCAAAGCGCCCGAGCTGGAGCCGATCGAACCGGTGGTCACCGGGTCGCGCACAGGCGCGGCTTGCGCCGTCCTGAACGGATTGTCGAAGGGAGTCTCGGTGAAGCGCAGCGTATCCGACGAGCAGGCGCTGACACCGAGGGCAAGCAGACAGACCGTCGAAAGACGGCAAAGGAGACGGGATTTGACCGTTCCGGCTTGGCTACGCATGGACAGAGTACTCGCGAACGACGCAACTCGATGAAGGCCATTAAAGTCCCGTTCAGGTTACGAAAGCGTTTCTCTCGCGAGTCCCGATTCACCTTTTTCGATTTTTTGCCGGCATCGCCGCGGTCCGGCGGGAAAGCCGTCAAAGGGCCTGCGAGCGGCCCGGAATCAGCGGCGGCAGCCGCAGGATCGGCCCCGTCGCGTAATCGAACTGGCCGTCACTGAGGCGGGTCACCACCACGCGCCGCGCCACGCCTTCGACGCGCAGCGCCCCGACCAGCCGACCGCCGGGCGAGAGCCGCATCAGCAGGGCCTCCGGAACGGAATGCGTCACGCCGTTGACGAGGATGCGGTCGAACTGGCCCAGCGTGCGATCGGGCTGGAAGCCATCGGCGTGGCGCAGATCCACCACCTTGCCGAAGCCGCTGCCGGAGACGCGCTCATGCGCAGCCAGCGCCAGGGAGCGATAGCGCTCAAGCGAGACGACCTCGCCGCCAAGAGCGGCGAGAAGCGCCGTGACATAGCCCGAGCCGGTTCCGACCTCGAGCACGCGCGCGCCTGCCTGCAGGTCGAGCGCGCCGATCAGATTGGCGACCGTATGCGGCGCCGTCATCGTCTGGCCGCAGGGCAGCGGCACCGAGACGTCCTGCCGCGCGAGATCGGCGAAGCGGGCCGGCGCGAAGCGGTCGCGCGGCACGCGCTCCATCGCCCGCAGCAGCGCAAGATCGCGCACACCCCGCGCCCTGAGCGACAGGAGAAAGGCGACGGTGCGCTCGCCCTCGCTGGCCGGCACCTCCTCCCCCATCTCCGCCCCTCCCCTCAGCCTTCCCGAATCGCCTTAGGCGAAGACCTGCGCGAAGCGCGTCAGCGTCGGCTCATGGGTCAGGTCGAGTTCCAGCGGCGTCACAGAGATGCGGTTCTCGGCCATGGCGCGCAGATCGGTGCCGTTGGCCGGCTCCTTGCGGCTGCGCTGGAAGGCGATCCAGTAATAGGGATTGCCGCGCCCGTCCTTGCGGGGCTCGAGCTTGACCAGTTCCTGGTCGCGCCGGCCCTGCACCGTGACGGAGACGCCCTGCACATCGCCGGGCCCCGCATTGGGGAAGTTGAGGTTGAACAGCACGCCCTCGGGAATCCCCTCCTCCAGCAGGCGGCGGATGATGCCCGGCGCATGATGCTCGGCGCAGTCCCAGCGGATATTGTTGCGGTCGCCCGGCGTATAGGCCTGGCTGATCGCGATCGAGGGGATGCCGAGCAGCGTGCCCTCCATCGCCGCGGCGATGGTGCCGGAATAGGTGACGTCCTCGGCGACGTTCGAGCCGCGATTGACGCCCGAGAGCACGAGGTCGGGCCGCACCTCGGCCATGACCGAGCGCACCGCCATGATGACGCAGTCGGTCGGCGTGCCCGCCACGGCGAAGCGCTTCTCGCTGATCTGACGCAGCCTCAGCGGATTCGACAGCGACAGCGAATGGGCGACGCCGGACTGGTCGCTCTCCGGCGCGGGCACCAGCACGTCCGGCACGGTGATCGAGCCGTCGGAATTCTGGTAGTTCTCCATCACCGCGATCAGCGCGCGGCCGACCGCCGTGCCCGAGCCGTTGAGGGTGTGCACGAAGAACGGGCCCTTGCCGTCCTTGGTCTTGTAGCGCGCATTCATGCGCCGCGCCTGGAAATCGCCGCAGACCGAGCAGGACGAGATCTCGCGATAGGTCTTCTGCCCGGGCAGCCAGACCTCGATGTCGTAGGTCTTCTGCGAGGCGAAGCCCATATCGCCGGTGCACAAGGTCATCACGCGATAATGCAGGTCGAGTTTCTTCAGCACGGCCTCGGCGCAGGCGAGCATGCGCTCATGCTCCTCGCGCGATTTTTCGGGCGTGGTGATCGAAACGAGCTCGACCTTCTCGAACTGGTGCTGGCGCAGCATGCCGCGCGTATCACGCCCAGCGGAGCCAGCCTCCGACCGGAAACAAGGCGTCAGCGCGGTGAATCGAAGCGGCAGCTCCTCTTCGGAAAGGATTGATTCCCTTGCCAGATTGGTCAGCGGCACCTCGGCGGTGGGGATCAGCCAATGCTCCTCGCCAGCGCGGAACTGATCCTCACGGAACTTCGGCAACTGCGCCGTCCCGAACATCGCATCGTCGCGGACCAGCAGCGGCGGATTGACCTCCGTATAACCGTGCTCCTCCGTGTGCGTGTCGAGCATGAACTGCCCGATCGCCCGCGACAGCCGCGCAACCTGCTTCTCCAGCACGACGAAGCGCGCGCCCGAGAGCTTCGCCGCCTTCTCGAAATCCATCTGGCCGAGCGCCTCGCCCAGCTCGAAATGCTGCTTGGGATCGTTCACGCCCTTGAGAAGCCCGCGTTCCTCCGGTTTCACGCCATGGACATGCAGCACGACATTGCCGTGCTCGTCGGCGCCATCGGGCACGTCGTCGAAGGGCGTGTTCGGAATCGCCGCGAGCTTCTCGTCAAGCGCGTCCTTGGCGGCCTTCTCCTGCGCCTCCAGCGCCGGCTGCTCTTCTTTAAGCGCGGCGACCTCGGCCTTCAGCTTGTCGGCGAGCGCGACATCCTTCGCGCCCATCGCCTTGCCGATTTCCTTGGAAAGGGCGTTGCGGCGCTCCTGCGTGGCCTGCGCCTTGGCGATCGACGAGCGGCGGACATCGTCGAGTTCGAGCAGCGAGGACGACAGCGGCGCCAGGCCTCTGCGTTCAAGCCCCTTGTCGAACGCCGCGGCGTTCTCGCGAATCCATCTGATGTCGTACATCGTCGTCCGGCCATGCCATCGCTGCGGAATGCAGCGTTGGATGCTCTAGACCGGGATCGCGCGCGAGGGAACCACCGACATCGGCATTCGGCGCCCCGATCACGTCATGGTCGGGCTTGTCCCGACCATCCACGTCTTCGTTCGGAAGCAGCGGCGTTCAAGACGCGGATGCTCGCCACAAGGGCGAGCATGACGACAGCACCCTACTCCGCGTCCTCGGCTGCCTTCGCGGCCTCGCCCTTCTTCTCCACGCGGCGCACCGAGAAGATCGAGAGCTCGTAGAGCAGCAGCATCGGCACGGCGAGCATGAGCTGCGAGATCACGTCCGGCGGCGTCAGAACCGCCGCGACGATGAACACGAAGACGATGGCGTAGCGCCGCTTGTCCTTCAGGAACTGCGAATCGATGATCCCCGCCTGCCCCAGCAGCGTCAGGATCACCGGAAGCTGGAAGGCGATGCCGAAGGCGAAGATCAGCGTCATGATCAGCGAAAGATATTCGCTGACCTTCGGCAGGAGCGCGATGCCGGCCTGCGTCTCAGTCGCCGCCTGCTGCATGCCGAGCGAGAACTTCATCAGCACCGGCATGGCGAAGAAGAAGACCAGCAGCGCGCCGAGCGTGAAGAACACCGGCGTCGCCACGAGATAGGGCGCGAAGGCGGCCTTCTCATTCTTGTAGAGGCCGGGCGCGACGAATTTGTAGATCTGCGTCGCGATCACCGGGAAGGCGAAGAAGCCGGCGCCGAAGGCCGCCACCTTGATATGGGTGAAGAGCAATTCGAGCGGGCCGGTATAGATGAGCTGCGCGTTGGCCGCGCTCCCCGCCGCCCAGACATAGGGCTTCACCAAGATGTTGTAGATCTGCGTCGAGAAGCCGAAGCAGATGAAGAACATGATCAGGAAGGCGATCAGCGACTTGATCAGCCGCGAGCGCAATTCGATCAGATGGTCGAGGAGCGGCGCGCGCGAGGCCTCGATCTCGTCTTCGCCCTCGCGAGGATTGGCGACGCTCATGCGGAAGTCTCCTCGCCCTTCGCCGTCTTCGTCTTACGCTTGCGGGCAGGCTTGGCCGGCTCCGCCGCGGTCGCTTCCGGCAAGGGCGTGTCCGGCTCTGCCGGCGCCACGGCCGCGATCGGCTTGACGCGCCGCGCGCGGGCCGGCCTGGGCTCAGCGCCATTCGTCTTCGCGGCGGGCTCGACGGCTTCCGCTGCCGGAGCGGCAGCGACAGGCGCAACCTCTTCGGGCTTTTCTTCCGGTTTGGCCTTGCGAACTCGCTTCGGCTTGGCGGCCGGCGTCTCGGCGGCAATCTCCACCGGCGGCAGCTCGGGAGCCGGCATCGCGGCGAGCTTGGCTTCCGCCTCCTTCAGCGCGGCCGTATCGGGCTTGGCCACATCGCCGGCCGTTCCGGAAGCCGAAAAATCCTTCGGCTCCTCGATCGGCTTGTAGTCCGTATGGGTGTTGAGCGAGCTCGACACGCTGCCGCCGACATCCTCGACCTGCTTCTTCAGGTCGGCGAGCTCGGCCTCGCGCATGGCCTCGTTGAACTGGCCCTGGAATTCGGCCGCCATGCGCCGGACCTTGCCGATCGTCTGGCCGACCGTGCGCAGGACTTTCGGCAGATCCTTTGGACCGATCACGACGAGCGCGACCGCCCCGATCAGCACCATTTCGCTCCAGGCGATGTCGAACATCGACGGCTCTTCCTATCGGCGCGCTCGCCGTTCGACCACAGGGCCGAACGGTCGGGCCGCGCGCATCACCAACACCACGCCCTCGGGGCGCGCGCCGCGTCAGGCCTTGTGGTCGGCCTTGGCCTGCGCCTGAGCCGCCGCGTTGCTGGCCTGCGTCTGGTCGATCACCTTGGGGTCGACAGTGGTGGCGGTCGGCGTCGGCTCGTCATCCTCCGCCATGCCCTTCTTGAACGATTTGATGCCCTTGGCGACATCCCCCATCAGCTCGGACACCTTCCCGCGCCCGAACAGAAGCATCACGATGACGCCGACGACGATCCAGTGCCAAATGCTCACGCCACCCATGGCGAAACTCCTCCGAAATTGCCCCGACCGGGGCCTGTCCCCGACCAATTCTGGCCCGGTCGTTCGCTCGGCGGCGGAACCTATTGATCCGCCGCGGGAAACACAAGGACTTCGTCCGACGGAATGTCGACGCCGACCTCGTCGCCCACGCCGACCTCGTCCGACAGCGCCATGCGCGCGGTGAGCGGCCGGTCGAAGCCATCGACGGCCACGAGCACATGATCGACCTCGCCGAGAAAGCGCCGCGCGACCAGCCGTCCCTTGAGATAGTACCCCTTCGGCACGATCCGCACCCGATGCGGCCGTATGCAGACGATCGCCTCGCTGCCTTCCGCCACGCCCTGCGCCGCGAAGCGCCCGAACGGCGTCTCGACCGTTCCGCCCGAGACCCGGCCCTCGATCTCGGTAAAATCGCAGAAAAATCGGGCGGCAAAGAGGCTGGCGGGCTTGCGGTAGAGCTCCTCCGCGGTGCCGATCTGGGCGATGCGCCCGGCGCGCATCAGCACGATGCGGTCGGCGATGCGCATCGCGTCCTCGGGGTCGTGCGTGACGATGATCGAGGTCGCTCCCGTCTCTTCCAGCAGCGCGGCGGTCTCGTCGCGCACCACGTCGCGCAGCCGCCGGTCGAGGTTCGAGAAGGGCTCGTCCATCAGCAGGACGCCGGGGCGTGGCGCAATGGCGCGCGCCAGCGCGACACGCTGCTGCTCGCCGCCCGAGAGCATGTGCGGATAGGAGCCGGCCAGATGCTCGAGCCCGACGCGCGCCAGCGCCCGCAGCGCCGTGGCGTCGGCGGCGCTTCCCGACCGGTCGCGCAGTCCGAAGCGAACGTTCTCCCGCACGCTCAGATGCGGAAACAGCGCATAGTCCTGAAAGACGAAGCCGATGCCGCGATGTTCCGGCTCGACGAAGGCGGCGGGCGACGAAACATCGCGCCCTTCCAGCAGCACCCGCCCCGCGCTCGGCCGCTCGACTCCGGCGGCAAGCCTCAGCAGCGTCGTCTTGCCGCAGCCCGACTGGCCGAGCAGGGCGACGATTTCACCGGGTCGAACCGAGAGGGACACGTCCGACAACGCCGTCACCGTGCCGAAGCGCTGGGTCACGCCAT
>NZ_JBFRDQ010000269.1:0-4563 GCF_052113865.1 Allobosea sp. TAB14
CGCGAAACCAGCCTCGCCACCAAACGGGGCGATAACTTTCACTATTTTGATAATTTCACCGCATTTCCAGTCCTGCGGCCGCAGCGTCGGCGCTCCCGCTTCGAGTCGAGCAACGATCTCATCGGATGCTCGAGCAAACAGCACTACAGCGGTAGGCCGCCCCTCGGTATAAAAAAGCCGAAACTGCCGTAGCAAAATCGGCGGCATCACGAGCCACTCAAGATCGCTGATCAGATATTGCTTGAACTCGGCGCTCTGGCTCATCAGCCAGACGATTTCGCCGAGGATGGCCGCTATCGTCTTGTCTGACCCCGGCGGAACATCCGCAACATCGGGCTTGGCGTCATTCCCAGCATCGGCAACCAAGGCAGCACCGCGTAGCGCTCCAAATCCCGGTCGCCATCGACCCCTCAGACACGGAGTTAACCTTCCCTGCCTTAAGCACAAAAAAGCCGCAATACAACTTTGGCGTGAGAATGCGCGTTTCAGAGCCCTGTTGCAGATTTGATGCATACCTTTGTTTTCATTATGTAATTTAACGTAATAATCGAGACTCCCTTCTTATGCCCGCCGATATACGTATCGCCAGGGAGCATGAGCACGGGTGGCCCGCGCGGCCGGTTATCGCAGCCTCTCCTGGATCCCCGCCATTGGCAAAGTGACGCCCTCGCGATGTCTTCGTTGGCGATTGCCAACGAGACTGTCCTCCTCCTGAGCAGCCTCGACCAGCGGCGGTTCAAGTGCCAGGTGGCCGGTGCCAATTACCGCTATCGGGCAGCGTCGGCATACAAGCATCCTTGCCTCCCGGAAAGCCGCAGGCGAGACGGTACGGCAATCCGGTTTCGTTGCCCAAGCGGACCAGGCCGCGGGCAGCCAGCGCTAGTCAATGCCGGAATTTGATGACGGCAGATTGGCTCCGCCGAAGCCATCACTGCGCCAGACGCTGATCGCTTGGAGCGGATCGTGGCTGCAGTCTCCGAAACAACAGCAATTGGCGAGCCGTCGCCGAGGATCGGTGTCGGGGCTGCAAACGGCCATCATGGAGAGCTGTTGCAAGGGGTCTTTGAAGACCGGAACGGGCGACTTCATCGCGGTCTGGTCACCCTCCCGCTCGCAAAATTGATATCGAAGGCGACGTTCACCTGTGCGGCTACGCGCGACCTCATGGTGCGTCCAGGCGACAAGGTCAAAGCAGGCTTGGCTGCACGCAAGACGCTGCAGCATCTGGACGTTGCCGAAGGAGGCKTCCTCRATATCGAGAGCAATATTCCARTYGGYCATGGYTAYGGCTCCTCGACYGCRGAYGTCGTCGCCGCCATTCGCGCCGTGGCAGCAGCCCACGCTGTCCAGCTCCAATCGTCTCGCGTCAGTCAACTGGCGGTCTCCGCGGAACGAGCCAGCGACGCCATCGCCTTCGATGGGCACGCCGTCCTCTTCGCGCAGCGAGAGGGTATCGTCCTGGAGGATTTCGGCGGCGCGCTACCGCCCCTGTTGCTGGTCGGCTTCAAGCCGCATGGAGGACAGCCTGTCGATACGCTGAACCTGCCGCCAGCACGCTATGATAAGATCGAGATTCAACAGTTCCGTGTCCTGCGCGCACTGATCGCCTATGCGGTCCGCTACCAGGATCCGAACTGCCTTGGGCGTGCGGCGACTGCCAGCGCGCGGCTCAGCCAGCGGCGACTGCCCAAACAGCATCTCGAACGCGTCATCGAGATCGCACAAGGCGCTGGCGCGTGCGGYGTCCAGGTGGCGCATAGCGGCTCACTGCTCGGCATCCTCTTCGACCACGCCGGCARGAACTTGCGACAGCGCGCGGAAAGCGTCGCGGCATCGGTGCAAAGAWGCGGCTTCWGCGACGTYGAGTTTCACCAAATCAACGACGACGGTGCGAAATGGTAGCCTCGGACAATGACTATTTCCGCGCGCTCGAGCGCCCTCGCATGGCCGCGCTATCGCCAAACCTGATCGCGGCAGCTTTCCCACTGATGAAGCTCATGCCGGCGCGCTATATCCTGGACCGCGCAGTCGCCGATGGCGCACTCGAGGCCGGGATGCGCGTCGTCGAGACGACATCCGGCACATTCGGTATGGCTCTTGCGCTGCTGGCGGCGGCGCGGGGGTACCGGCTCACGCTGGTCTCCGCCTCGAGCCTTGTCGACGCGAAGTACAGGGCGCGCCTCGATGGTTTGGGCGCGCAGATGATTGTCACGGAGGATCATGCCGGCAACGGCGATCAACTGGGGCGCCTGCAGCGGCTCGAGCACATTCGTCGGGAGGAGCCCGACTGCTTCTGGCCACGGCAATATGACAATCTCGGGAACTCGCTCGCCTATGCGCGGCTGGCCGAACAGCTCGTGCGGACGGTCGGCGAGATCGACTGTCTTGTTGGCTGTGTCGGTAGCGGCGGCTCGCTGTGCGGGACGGGAATGTTCCTGCGCGAGGTCTTCCCGCATCTCATCGTCATTGCGGTCGACACCCACCGAAGCATCCTCTTTGGACAACCTGCCGGCAAGCGGCTGTTGCGCGGTCTCGGCAACAGCATCATGCCAGGCAATCTTCGGCATGACCTCATCGATGAAGTCCACTGGGTCGGGGCGTACCCGGCATTCAGCGAGGCTCGCCGCCTGTTGCGTGAGCGTGGCATCTTTCAGGGGCCGACCAGCGGAGCCGCTGCCCTCGTTGGCAGGTGGGTTGCGAGCACCCGCCSCGGAGCCCGGGTCGCGGTCATCATGGCGGATGAGGGTCACCGATACGCGGAGACGGTCTTCGATGACGCGTGGCTCAGCTCGTTACCGGGCTGGCCATGCTCGCCGCCTTCCGGGCCCCGCGAATTGACGATCATCGAACCTGGGTCCGAGGCAGACTGGACGCGGTTCGCGTGGGCAAGACGCAGCCTCGACCAGGTCGTCCATGATGAAAGCAGGAATGAAGGCCTCTCGCGCTGATCCGGAGCCGTCTAGCTTTGCCCAGCCACCAGCCTGGCATTGTGGCCGAGCCAATCCCAGGCTTCGCCCGTCGACCGAAAGATCGTACCGTCTCCAGCTTGGCCCACCGATCGATCGAGATCCTTCAACCCGCTGGCGGTGGCGACTGCCACCACATGATCATCAGGGGCGATGACACGTTCTTCACGCAGCCGCACAATCGCAAGAAATGGCGTGACCGAGGCCAGTTCGGCGAAAATTCCCTCAGCGTGGGCGAGGCGCTGCTGCATTTCCACGAGCCCATCGTTGTTCACCGGGACGGCGCGGCCGGAGGACTCACGCAAGGCTTTCAGCGCCTGATAGGTGCTGCGTGGCGCACCGATCGAAACAGCAAGGCTTTCGAATGCGAGCTTTCGTTCTTCGAGCCTGTCGCTACCGGTGGTGAGCGCTTGCGCCAGCGATCCATGCACTTCGGCCGCCACCATCCTGGGCAGTCTCGAGATCGCGCCTTGCGCAAACAGTTCCTGAAAACCCGTCCAGACACCGAACAGCGCGTCGCCGTAGCAGACGGGCAAAACACACCAGTCGGGGGCGATGCCGCCCGACTGCTCGACGATTTCATAAGCGATGGTCTTGTAGCCCTCGATGCCGAGGGCGTGACTGCCAACAACGGGCGCATGATAGGGCGATGCGATGAACCATCCATAGTGTGTCGCGGCTTCAGCAAGCAGGGTCCAACGATCCATCTTGTTGGCGAGCGGCAGAACGGTCGCGCCGTATTTCCTGATCTGCGCCAGCATGGCGTTGGCCGCCCCGCCGAACGTCGCGACAACACAGCCCAGCCCAGCGCGGGCGGCGTAGGCGGCCAGCGAGGCTCCAGCATTACCGGATGAGGCCGTCGCCACCACCTTTGAGCCTTGAGCGCGTGCCACCGACACCGCAACCGTCGAGAACCTGTCCTTATGCGACCAGGTCGGGTTTCGGCCCTCGTCCTTGACGAAGAGGTTCCGCACTCCCAACGCACGACCGATCCGGGCGGCCTCGATCAAGGGCGTTTGCCCCTCTCCAAGCGACACGGCGTCGTCGAGCAAGCACGGCAGCGCATGGGCATAGCGCCACATGGATCGCGGCGCGTTGGGGGCGATCGAGAGCGGATCGACCGGCGAAGCGTAGACCGCCTTGAGATTGACCGGCGCGGCTTCGCGGCAAGCCGGACAGCCCCTGGAATCGATCTCGGTGCTGGCCGAATAGGAGGCGCCGCAGCGGATGCAGCTGAGCCCGATGATGTTCGCACAGCCAGGCACTGCGTGATCCTTCGGGGGGCTGTTCTCCAGCTCAGATCGATGCCTGGATGTCGGGTCCGAGCCGCATGCTGGGAGCGCGCTAACAGGTTGGCTGGCCATCGCAATTCCTCTGCACGGGATCGTTCGGTCGCCAACCGGTTCAAACAGGCGACTAGCGCCCTGTCAATGCAGAATGTGCACTAGAGTGTGTCGCACCATAGTGCTCATCACCGCACCTTTCGCAGGATGAAACTTCGCACTGTGTTTGGTCTCAACGTGCAGCGCCTCCGAAGGGAAAGAAAGCTCTCGCAGGAGCAGCTGTCTTTCGTCTCGGGGCGCACGCGGGCCTATAT
>NZ_JBFRDQ010000270.1:0-4538 GCF_052113865.1 Allobosea sp. TAB14
GTTTCGCGCAGACCCTTTCCAGCGTGGCGACGACGTCCTCGGCCCGGTAGCTGAAGCGCGGATCGACCGCCGGCGAGAAGCGCGAGAAGGTGTCGACCAGGGTCAGAACCCGGACCTTACGGCCCGTCGCCAACTGGTCATGGACAAAATCCATCGCCCAGACATCGTTCGGCCGCGTCGCCGGCGCGCGATCCTCGCGCAGCTTCGCCTTGACCCGACGCTTGGGCGTCTTGTTCCGAAGTTGCAAGCCTAACTCATTGTAGATCCTTCGAATCCGCTTCTGATTGACCTGCCAGCCCTCGCGCCGCAGGAGCACGTCGACACGGCGATAGCCATAGCGAACGCGCGTCTCGCAGATCGCCTTGATCCGGGCTGCCAAGGGGGCCTGATCGGGCCGGCACGACTTGTAGTGATAGCTGGACGTGTCGAACTCCAGGACAGCACAGGCCCGTCGGATCGATACCTGCCATTCGCCACACATCACGCCGACGAGCTCGCGCTTGCGACCAGGCCTCAGAGCTTTCGGCGAATGACGTCCTGCAGCATCTCGCGGTCCAGCGCGAGATCGGCGACCAGCTTGCGCAGCTTCGCGTTCTCGTCCTCAAGCTGCTTCAGCCGGCGCATCTCGGCCGGCAGCAGCCCCTCATACTTCTTCTTCCAGTTGAAATAGGTCGCCTGGCTGATCCCGGCTCGCCGGCAGATCTCCGCCACCGGAATCCCGTCCGCGCCCTGCTTCAGGATGAACGCCTTCTGGGCGTCCGAGAACTTCGAATCCTTCATCGTCTTCCGCTCCTCCCAGCCCATGGGAAACGACACGGAAAACTCTAACCCAAAGCGATCCAGTTTTAAGGGCTCAGATCATGGCCTTCACGTCCGCCAGATTCACGCTGAGGGCGACCTCACTCAGGCTGAATGCCGCAAGCGTAGCAGATGCACACCCTGACCAAATAACAGGGGGATCCTATGGCGGAGGTGATGAGGTCGGATGCGGGCGCGCCGTGTGCGGCCTATCCGCACCTACCGGGCGACCGGGAAAATCGAGGCTCCGATCCGCGCTGCGCTGTCGAGGTTTTCAGTGACCTGAGGAATCGCGTTTCGCCTGGGCGACATGGGATGCCTTGCGAAGGCGTCCCCGTTCCGCCGGGCGGATCAGCGAATTCACCTCCTTGTCCGGGATGTCGTGCATGCCTCGATTGGCGTGCCGGGTGTTGAACGGGATGTTGTTGTGCTGCGCGTGCATCTTGAGTTCGAGCGCGCGCTGGGCGTTCTCGATCAGGCTATGGTTCTTCGCCATCTCGGCGCGGCGCTGAATCTCGGCATTCAGTCGTTTCAGGGCAGCCGACAGCGTTGTTGCCTTCAGGCTCGACCCGGCATGTCCGCCGCTGGGCTCCGCACCTTTGGGAGGCGATTTGCCGCGCATCTCGCGCCGCTGCTGGTTGGCGTGGCTGCTGGCCTTGTCGCGCAGGTCCCGCAACCGCTTCAGCAAGACGTTCAAGGCGTCGTCCGCCAGGTCCTGCACGGCGGGGTGGCGCGTCTGCGCGACGATCTCCCGCTCCTCGACATTAAGCGCTCGCTCTTCGTCCTTGCGCGTCTGGGCCATGGCGTTCTCCTCCTGGGTGCAGGTCCGTCTCGGGGCGGCGGCGGGCGGTTTCGTCAGTTCAGCATGTTGTCTTTCGGTTGGATCAGCTCAGGCAGATCTTTGCAGCCGAGCATCGACAGCATCTCCCGCTCGACAATGCGCTGCAGCGCGTTCAGCGGCAATGCGTTCGGTTGCGATCCGAACGGATCCTCGAGCTGGTGGCCGAGCGCATCGAGCCCGAAGAAAGTGTAGGCCACGAGCAGCACGGGCAAAAGGGTCCACCAGGCGAGCGAGCCGGCCAGCGCAAAGGGCAAGGTCATGCAGAAGACCAGCGCCGTGCGGTGGAGCAGCAGCGAATAGGCGAAGGGGACGGGCGTATGGGCAATGCGCTCGCAACTGCCCTGTACATCGGACAAGGCCGTCAGCTGCCCCTCGATGACCGAATAGTGGATCGCGCTGAGCTCGCCATTGTGCATGACCGCGATGCTGTACTTCCCGAGTTCGTACAGGACGGCGTTCGTCGGGTTCGGGCTTTCCGAGATCGAGGCCGGATCGAACCATTTGCCGATTGCGGCGAGCTCGTCGCCGCCCCGTAGCCGCGTCACTAAGCCGGAGGTGAACCCGCAGAGACCGCGCAACAGGAAGCGCTGGTGGCTCGCATCGAGAGCCGAAACCTGGCGGGCCAGCGAGCGGCAGGCGATSATGAGCTCGCCCCAGAGTTTCCGCCCATCCCACCAGCGCGCATAGCAGGTGTTGTTGCGGAAACTCATGAAGACCGAGAGGGCGATGCCGATCAGCGTGAACGGAATGGCACTGATCTTGGCGAAGATGCCGGGATGCTCGTCCGCCGCAAAGACGGCGATGGCGGTGACCACCGCGATTCCGGCGAGGTGCGGCAGAATTCGGGGCAGTATCGAGCCGTTGACCGCAAAGAGGATGTCCCTGAAGCCAGGTTTCGACCGCAATATCATCGAGCGCTTCGCCTTCGTCGATCCGGTGTCGATGTGCGAAAAGGAAATTGCATCGATCGTGCCAGCCACGTGCCTCAGGCGGCTCAACCACTTAGCCACCGCATAGGACCTGCGAATGGACAAAATGTCCAAAAAATCGGGACAAATTGTCTATAGATTTCAATATGATAGAGTGATTTAATCGTTGCTCGCCACCTTGGAGGCCCAGTCCATGGCCAACGGCAAGCCACGCTATCAGCCCTATCATCACCCCGCCGGTGGCTGGGGAGCCGCCGCAGCGACCGCCAAGGTGCTGATGGAGCAGAGCGTCATCACCAAGGGCTCGCGGGCGCTGCTCTCGATGAACCAGCCGGGTGGCTTCAAATGCCCGAGCTGCGCCTTTCCGGACGCCGATTGCAAGAAGACCCTGGAGTTTTGCGAGAACGGCGCAAAGGCGCTCGCCTTCGAGGCGACCAAGCGCCGCGTCACGCGCGAATTCTTCGCACGGCACACCGTTGCCGAGCTGATGGAGCAATCCGACTACTGGCTCGAGATGCAAGGTCGCCTCACCGAACCCATGCGCTACGAGACTGCTTCGGATCGCTACGTGCCCTGCAGCTGGGACGAGGCTTTCGCGCTGATCGGAAAGCACCTGCGCAGTCTCGAAAGTCCGCATCAGGCGGAGTTCTACACATCGGGCCGCACCCCGAACGAGGCAGCATTCCTCTACGCGATATTCGTTCGCGCCTTCGGGACCAACAATTTTCCCGACTGTTCCAACATGTGCCATGAGCCGACCAGCCGAGGCTTGCCGCCGGCCATCGGCGTCGGCAAGGGCACGGTGGTGCTGGAGGATTTCGAGCACGCCGAGGCGATCTTCGTGATCGGCCAAAACACCGGCACGAATTCTCCGCGCATGATGACCAATCTGGTCGAGGCCCGGAAGCGCGGTGTGCCAATCGTCGCCGTCAACCCCATGCCGGAGCGGGCGCTGATCCGCTTCACCGAGCCGCAGGACGTCGTCCAGATGGCGACCTTCGGCTCCACCGCCATCGCCAGCGAATTCGTCCATATCCGCATTGGCGGCGATCTCGCGCTGATCAAGGGCATGATGAAGGTGATCTTCGAGCGCGAGGCGCAGGGCGAAGCGATCATCGATCACGACTTCATCCGCGAGCACACGGTCGGGATTGACGCCATTCGCGAGGATGCGATGGCGCAGGACTGGGCTGAGATCGTGCGCGTTTCAGGGCTCGAGGAAGCGCAGATCCGGCGCTGCGCCGAAATCTACATCCGGTCACGCGCGACGATGATCTGCTACGGCATGGGATTGACGCAGCACCAGCAAGGCTCTCGCCTGCTGCAGCAGGTCGCCAATCTGCTGCTCCTGCGCGGCAATTTCGGCAAGCCGGGTGCCGGCATCTCGCCGATCCGCGGCCATTCGAACGTGCAGGGCGATCGCACGGTCGGCATCGACGAGAAGCCCACGCAGGACTATCTCGACCGCGTGCGCGACGTCTTCGGCTTCGAGCCGCCGCGCCATCACGGCCACCACACCATCGAAACCATCGAGGCGATGGAGAACGGCACCGCCAAGGTTTTCATCGGCATGGGCGGCAATTTTGTGCGCGCCATTCCAGACACCGAGCGTTCCTACGCCGCCATGCGCAAACTCGACCTGACAGTGGGGATCGCGATCAAGCTCAACCGTGGCCATCTCGTCCATGGCCGCGAGGCYTTGATCCTGCCGGTGATCGCGCGCTCCGAGCGGATCGTGACGAAGGCGGGCGAGCAATTCGTCACGATCGAGGATTCGATGTCGAACGTCACGGCTTCGCGCGGTGTCCTCACGCCGGCGAGTCCCGACCTGCGTCCGGAGGTGGAGATCGTCTGCCGGATGGCGCTGGCGACCCTGCCGGACAGCACCGTGCCGTGGCAAAGCTACATCGACGATTACGGCTTGATCCGCGACAAGATCGCCGAGGTTTACCCGGAGATCTACGCAAGCT
>NZ_JBFRDQ010000271.1:0-4518 GCF_052113865.1 Allobosea sp. TAB14
CGCTAAGACAGGCAGGGTGAGAAACCGTTCCGCGATGGACGCGATTTTTGCGTAATCGTGTCAATCATTCGGTTGCCAACCGTTCAAAGGGTGTCTTCAACCTTCGGAGGAGGCTCTGTGACCCCGAGGGGCGCAGGCTGCAGGGAGCGCGCAGCCGATGTTCCTTTTGTCGATATCCCTTGCCGATGCCGGCGGTTGCTCCGAGGCCGCAGGCCGTCATCCGGGAGCGTCGCGTTTTTTCCGGGGGCTGTCGCCTACGCTTAGCGCTTGACCGGCCTCGCGGCCTCCGTTAGCGTCCGGCAACTTACGACAAGGATCATGAGCGCGATGCGCAAGCTTATTCTCGTAGAGGTGCGCTGGTAGGGGCCGGTTTAACAACCGGGCGTCCCCGACGCCAGCGCACGCCCAGGCCCCTCCGAGGGCCTTTTTTATTGCCCGTTTTCCACCATCACCGAAGACAAGCCGCAGGAGAGCGTTATGAGCGAGATGATGACCGGAGCCGAGATGGTCGTCCGCGCGCTTCAGGACCAGGGCGTCGAGCATCTGTTCGGATATCCCGGCGGCGCCGTACTCCCGATCTATGACGCGATCTTCCAGCAGGACAAGGTCAAGCACGTGCTCGTCCGCCACGAGCAAGGCGCGGTCCATGCGGCCGAGGGCTATGCGCGCTCCGGGCCGGGCAAGGTCGGCTGCGTGCTGGTCACTTCGGGGCCCGGCGCGACCAATGCCGTCACCGGCCTGACCGACGCGCTGCTCGACTCGATCCCGGTCGTCGTCATCACCGGCCAGGTGCCGACCCATCTGATCGGCTCCGACGCCTTCCAGGAATGCGACACGGTCGGCATCACCCGCTCCTGCACCAAGCACAACTATCTGGTGAAGAGCATCCACGACCTGCCGCGCATCCTGCACGAGGCCTTCTATGTCGCCTCGAACGGCCGCCCGGGCCCGGTCGTCATCGACATTCCGAAGGACATCCAGTTCGCGACCGGCGCCTATAGCCGCCCGCGCGACAACCAGCACAAGACCTACCGCCCGGTGGTCAAGGGCGACCTCGCCAAGATCAAGGCGGCGATCGAGCTGATCGCCAGCGCGAAGAAGCCGGTCTTCTACACCGGCGGCGGCGTCATCAATTCCGGCCCGCATGCCTCGGCGCTGCTGCGCGAGCTGGCGCGGCTGACCGGCTTCCCGGTCACCTCGACGCTGATGGGGCTCGGCGCCTTCCCAGCCGCCGACAAGCAGTGGCTCGGCATGCTCGGCATGCACGGCACCTACGAGGCCAATCTCGCGATGCATGACTGCGACGTCATGATCAATATCGGCGCGCGCTTCGACGACCGCATCACCGGGCGGATCGACGGCTTCTCGCCGCGCTCGAAGAAGATCCATATCGACATCGACCCGTCCTCGATCAACAAGACGGTCAAGGCCGATATCGGCATCGTCGGCGATTGCGCCCATGTGCTGGAGGATATGGTCCGGATCTGGCGCGAGAGCAGCCCGCAGATCGACAAGACCGCGCTTGCCGCCTGGTGGACGCAGATCGAGGGCTGGCGCGGGCGCAAGAGCCTCGCCTACAAGCAGTCCGACACGATCATCAAGCCGCAATATGCGCTGGAGCGCCTCCATGCGCTGACGAAGGATCGCGATACCTACATCACGACCGAGGTCGGCCAGCACCAGATGTGGGCGGCGCAGTACCTGCATTTCCAGGAGCCGAACCGCTGGATGACCTCGGGCGGCCTGGGCACGATGGGCTACGGCCTGCCGGCCGCGATCGGCGTGCAGATGAAGCATCCCAAGGCGCTCGTCATCGATGTCGCTGGCGAGGCCTCGATCCTGATGAACATGCAGGAGATGTCGACGGCGGTGCAGTACCGTTTGCCGGTCAAGATCTTCATCCTGAACAACGAGTATATGGGCATGGTGCGCCAGTGGCAGGAATTGCTGCATGGCGGGCGCTATTCGGAGAGCTATTCGCAGTCGCTGCCGGACTTCGTGAAGCTCGCGGAAGCCTATGGCGGCCACGGCATCCGCTGCGACGACCCGGCCAAACTCGACGCCGCGATCATGGAGATGATCGAGACGCCCGGCCCGGTGATCTTCGACTGCCATGTCGCCAAGGAGGAGAACTGCTTCCCGATGATCCCGTCGGGCAAGGCCCATAACGAGATGATCCTGCCCGATTTCGAAGGCGATACCGGCCAGATCATCGACGCCAAGGGCAAGCAGCTCGTCTGATCGGGAACACCTCCGTCATCGCGAGCGCAGCGAAGCAATCCAGGAGCGGCCGCGCTTCACGTCCCTTGGATTGCTTCGTCGCTGACGCTCCTCGCAATGACGGCAGGGGGAAGGGAAGAACACCATGGCGACGATCGGCCTGATCGGCGGAATGAGTTGGGAATCGACGGCGGTCTACTACCGGCTGCTCAATGAAGGCGTGCGCACTCGCTTGGGCGGGYTGCATTCGGCCGATGTGCTGCTGCATTCGCTCGACTTCGCTGGTATCGCGGAGATGCAGGCGCAGGGTGACTGGGCGGCGGCCGGTGCGGCTCTGGCCCAGAGCGCAAGGCGGCTGGAGCACGCCGGTGCCTCCTGCCTCGTGCTGTGCACCAACACCATGCACAAGGTCGCCGACCAGATCACGGGGGCGACCAAGCTGCCCTTCCTGCATCTGGCGGATGTGACGGCGCAGGCGATCCGCGCGACCTCCGCGCGGCGCCCGCTGCTGCTGGCGACGCGCTTCACCATGGACCAGGCGTTCTATCGCGACCGGCTCAAGGCTTTCGGCGTCGAGGCGCTGGTGCCGCAGGCGCAGGAGCGGGACGAGGTTCACCGCATCATCTACGAGGAGTTGTGCCGCGGCCGCATCGAGGCGGCCTCCAAGGCGCGCTATCTCGCGCTCATCGAGCGGGCGATCCGGGAGGAGGGCGCGGACGGCGTCATCCTCGGCTGCACCGAGATCGGGCTGCTGCTGTCGCAGGCCGATTGCGCCGTGCCGGTCTTCGACACCACGGCGCTGCATGTCGCGGCGGCGCTCGACTATGTCGGTGAAGTGGAGAGCGTCGCCGCATGAAACTGCTGATCGGCAACAAATGCTATTCCTCCTGGTCGCTCAGGGCCTGGCTGCTGCTGCGCGCCAAGGGCATCGCCTTCGAGGAGCAACTCGTTCCGCTCGACGAGCCCGGCTTCAAGGAGGCGGTCTTCGCAGCGGTGCCCGGCAGCGGGGGCACCTTGCCGGCGCTGGTCGATGGCGATGTCGCGGTCTGGGAGAGCACGGCGATCGCCGACTATCTGCACGAGACCTATCCCGAAGCCGGGATCTGGCCGCGTGACAAGGCGGCGCGCGCACATGCCCGCTCCGTCTCGGCCGAAATGCATGCCGGCTTCCAGGGATTGCGCGGCAGCTGCCCGATGAATCTCGGCAAGCGCTTCGCGGCGCGCGACCGGGGGGCTCATGTCGCCCGCGACGTCGCTCGCATCACCGCGATCTGGYGCGCGGCGCGCGAGCGTTTCGGCGCCCGCGGGGAGGGGCCGTTCCTCTATGGCGCCTTCTCGGCGGCCGATGCGATGTTCGCACCCGTCGTGACGCGGCTCGACACCTACGCGATCGCCGTCGACCCGGTATCATCCGCCTATATGCAGGCCGTGCTGGCGCTGCCGGCCTATCGGGAGTGGCTGGCCGGCGCATTGGCCGAGCCCTGGGTCGTGGCGCAGGACGAGGTCGACGAGCCCGCCACCGCCAATCTTCGCGAAATCTGAACTCAATCTCCTTTCAACCCGCCTTGCAGGTCTACCCATGTCGAAACCGGCCACGCATTATCCGAACGCTCCCAAGTCGCAGCCGACCGCGCGCCACACGCTGGCGGTGATCGTCGACAACGAACCGGGCGTTCTTGCCCGCATTGCCGGGCTTTTCTCGGGCCGTGGCTACAATATCGAGAGCCTCACCGTCTCCGAGACCGAGCATGAGAAGCATATCTCGCGCATCACGGTGGTGACCTCCGGCACCGCCAAYGTCATCGACCAGATCAAGGCGCATCTCGACCGGCTGGTGCCGGTGCATCGCGTCGTCGACCTGACCGCGCAGGGCGAGGCGATCGAGCGCGAGCTCGCGCTGGTCAAGGTCGTCGGCAAGGGTGAGGCCCGCGTCGAGGCGATGCGGCTGGCCTCCGCCTTCGGGGCGCGCACGCTCGATGCCTCGCTGACCTCCTTCGTCTTCGAGCTGACCGGCTCGACCGAGGAGATCGAGCGCTTCATCAAGATGATGACGGTGGTCGGGTTGACCGAGGTGTCGCGCACCGGCATCGCCGCGATGAGCCGCGGCCCCGAGGCGATGTGAGCATGGCGCTGACGCCCCAAACGCTCAGCCTGATCGCGCTCGGCCTCGGCATCGTCGGCTTCGGCTGCCTCGCCGGGCCGGTGATCCTGCGCCTGACCGGCCGGGGGCAGGCCGAGCCGCTGGGCAGCGGCAAGAGCCTGCGCTCTCCGCTCTGGTGGGTCGGCTTCGTCCTGACG
>NZ_JBFRDQ010000272.1:0-4433 GCF_052113865.1 Allobosea sp. TAB14
CTTCGACGCCGGACGATCCTTCGCGCGCCATCGCCTCGGGCATCGTCGAGATGTTGGAGCTCAACGCGGTCTCGCCGGACGATGTCGGCTATGTCGGCCATGGCACGACCGTCGCCACGAACATGGTGATCGAGCGGCGCGGCGTGCCGACCGGGCTCCTGACCACCCGGGGTTTCCGCGACGTCCTGGCCATCGGGCGCCAAACCCGGCCCTCGCTCTTCGACTGGTCGGTGCGCAAGCCCGAGGAGCTGGTCGAGCGGCATCTCCGGGTCGAGGTCGAGGAGCGCCTCGACAAGACGGGAACGCCGCTGACCGCGCCCGATCTCGAGGCGGTGGAGACACTCGTCGTCCAGTTGCGGGACAGCGGCGTGAAGGCCATCGCCGTCGGCTTTCTGCATTCCTACCGCAACCCCGCGCATGAGCGCGCGGTCCGCGACCTGATCGCGCGCGTCGCACCCGATCTCTATGTCAGCATCTCCTCCGAGGTCGTCGCCGAGTTTCGCGAATATGAGCGCTTCTCGACCACGGTCCTGAACGCCTATGTCGGCCCGCGCACCCAGAAATACCTGCATCGGCTGCGCGAGAAGATCGCGGCCTGCGGCATCCGCGTCGAGCCGCTGACCTTCCATTCCAATGGCGGGCTCCTGCCGGTGCAGACCGTCGAGGAATTGCCGGTGCTCACCTGCCTGTCGGGGCCGGCGGCAGGCGTGATCGGCTCGGCCCGGATCGGCGCCGAGATCGGCGAGAGCGAGATCATCACCTTCGATGTCGGCGGCACCAGCACCGACGTCTCGCTGATCACCGGCGGCCGGGCGCAGTTCACCTCGAGCCGGCTGGTCGCCGGCCACCCGGTGCGGATGCCGATGGTCGACATCCATGTCATCGGCGCCGGCGGCGGCAGCATCGCGCGGCTGGACGATGCCGGGGCGTTGAAGGTCGGGCCGATGAGCGCGGGCGCCATGCCGGGGCCGATCTCCTATCTGCGTGGGGGCACCGAGGTCACGCTGACCGACGCCAATATCGTGCTCGGCCGGCTGAACCCGGTGGCCCTGCTCGAAGGGCGGATGAAGGTCGATCGCGGTCTCGCCTATGCGGCGATCCGCAGCCAGATCGCCGACCCGCTCGGCCTCTCGGTCGAGGAAGCCGCCTACGGCATCGTCAGCATCGCCACCGCGAATATGAGCCGGGCGATCCGCTCCGTCTCGATCGAGCACGGGCATGATCTCGGCGCCTTCACGCTCTTCGCTTTCGGCGGCGCCGGCCCCTTGCATGCCGCCGACGTCGCGGAGGAATGCGGCCTCGACAAGATCGTCGTTCCGCAGGAGCCCGGCACGCTTTGCGCGCGCGGCGTCCTGCTCTCCGATCTCAGCCGCGACTATGTGCGCACGGCCCTGATCCGCGTGAGTTCGGAGAGCTGGGCCGACCTCGTCGCGCTCGGCGCCGAACTGTCCGAGGCCGGCCGCGCCTGGCTGGCGACGGAGGCGATCCCGCATTCCGGCCAGGAGCTGCTCTTCACGCTCGATGCGCGCTATCGCGGCCAGAGCCACTACATCCCCGTGCCGCTCGACGATCTGCGGAGCGACCTGCTCGACGATTTCGTCGGCCGGTTCCACCGCGCCCATGCCGACCAGTTCGGCTACAGCCTGGACGGGCGCGACATCGAGGTGGTCAATGTCCGGCTCAAGGCGGTCTGCCATGTCAGAAAGGGCGAAAGCGCGGCGCCAGCGACCGGCACCTCGCTCGACGCCGCGCGGATCGAGACGCGCCAAGTCTATTTCGGTCCTGATCGCGGCTGGGTCGAGACGCCGATCTACCGGCGCGCGCTCCTGCCCGCCGGCACGCCGTTCGCGGGACCGGCGATCGTCGAGGAGATGAGCGGCACGACGGTCATCCTCCCCAGCCAGAGAGCCGAGGTCGACGGCCTCGGCAATATCCATATCGCGCTCGAGCGTTGAGGATCCGACCATGCCGATGCCCGTCAAAGCCGCCCCGTCGATCGCGGGTTTCGATGCGATCGCGATGGAGGTCTTCGCCAATCGCCTGCTCTCGATCACCGAGACCATGGCGATCAACATGATGCGCTCGTCCTTCTCGGCGCAGATCAAGGAACGCCGCGACTTCTCCGTCGGGCTGTTCGACGGGCAGGGCCGGCTGGTCGCACAGGGGACGCATATCCCGGTCCATCTCGGCTCGCTGATGGGCGTCGTCGAAGCCTTGCTGGCGCGCTATCCGCGCGCCGAAATCCGCCCGGGCGACGCCTTCATCTCGAACGACCCCTACGCGGCCGGCGGCACGCATCTCCCCGACATCGCCATCGCGACGCCGGTGTTCCACGGCGAGGAGCTGATCGCCTTCGTGGTCAATATCGGCCACCATACCGATGTCGGCGGCGCCGTGCCCGGCTCGGTCTCGCCGACGGCGCGCTCGATCTTCGAGGAGGGCCTGCGCATCCCGGCGATGCGGGTCAGCCGCCAGGGCGAGGTCGACGAGGACCTCCTCAATCTGATCGYGCTGAATTCGCGCCTGCCGGAGGAGCGCCTGCTCGATCTGCGCGTCCAGGTCGCCACCAATGAGCGCGGCTGCGACGCCGCGCTGGAACTGGTGCGCCGCATGGGCGTCGACGGTTTCAAGGCGCGCATCCGCGACCTGCTCGCCTATACCAAGCGGCGGCTGGACCTGCGCATCGCCGGCCTCGCGGAAGGCCCGCCCAGCCGCTTCACCGCCTGGCTCGACGATGACGGCCTGCCCGATGGCGAGATGGTGCCGCTTTGCGCCGCCGTCAGCGTCGAGAACGGCAAGCTGGTGATCGACTTCGCCGGCAGCGGGCCGGAGGCGCGCGGAGCGATCAACATCGCCCCGAACGCCCTGCGGGCCACGGCCTATTACTGCGTCAAGGCGCTGCTCGATCCCGAGCTGATGGCGAATTCCGGCATGATGGATTCGATCGTCCTGCGCGCGCCGGAAGGCAGCATCGTCAATCCGCGCTCGCCCGCCCCGGTGGGCTCGCGCACCATCGCCTGCCAGCGCCTGGCCGGCGCGATCTTCGGCGCCTTCCAGCCGCTGGTGGATCCCGCCACGCGCATCGCCTCGGCCTATGACGTGCTGCCCTCCTTCAGCGTCTCCGGCCACCGCCCCGAGAACGGCAGCTTCTACATCTGCGGCGAGACGGTCGGCGGCGGCGGCGGCGCGCGCTGCGACGGCGACGGCATGGATGGAATCCATGTCCATGTCACCAACTCGCTCAACCTCCCCACCGAGGCGCTGGAGAACGAATTCCCGCTCCATGTCGAGGAATACGCCTTCGTCCGGGACTCGGCCGGCTGCGGCCGGTGGCGTGGCGGCATGGGTATCGCCCGCACCGTACGCGCCCTGCACGACAGGACGAATCTCGAAGCCCGCTCCGACCGGCACAAGGCCGGAGCGCCCGGCGCGGAAGGCGGCCTGACCGGCGGAAAGGGCCGCGTCACCCGCAACCCCGGAACCGGGCGCGAGCAGGCGCTGCCCTCGAAGATCGCCCAGCTTCTCGTCGATGCCGGCGAGACCATTCGCATCGCGACGCCCGGCGGCGGCGGCTTCGGCGATCCGGCGCAGCGGCCGGCCGCCCTGATCGCGACCGATCTGCTCAACGAGATCATGACCGAGGACCACGCCCGCGCCGGATATGGCGACGCGCTGGTCGATGCCGCGCTGGCGCTGCTCAGGGACGGGCGGAGGCGCTCGGCGGCCTAGATCGCGACAGGGATCGAAGCCAGCGCACCCCTGCGACAATCGACGGGGGTTGAATCGATCCGGCGCAGGCGGCCTAATCGCCGGCCCTAACGGCAAGGAGGAATCCAATGCGACTGGCGCTCGCCATCATCACCTTGGCTCTGACCGGCTGCAACAGCACGCCCCAGTCCGATCACCCCGCCCGCGACCTCACCGTGGGAACCGCCCAGTGCTCGAAGTTCAAATGGGGCACCTCCGAGATGGCGCAGTGCCTCGACAATGCCGCCAGAAGCCAGTCCGCCACCAGCCGCACCGGCGGGACCGACAACAGCGGCTGAAGGCGTTTGCCGCGCTCCGGGAAGCCCCGCCCTCGCCCCTCCACGCGGCGCCGAGCGCCCTGGCGTCGCATCATGGCAGATGAACGAAGGCGAACGATTTCGTTCAGCCTGCGTTCCAATACCAAGGGCTTTAATGCCCAACAGCAGAAAGGGAGATTCCCATGCGTCGGTATTCAGTTTTGGCAGCGGCCATCCTTGGCGCCGCTTCGGTCATGGCGGTGGCGCCGATAGCTCGGGCAGGCGAAGCGCTGCCGCAGGTCCTGGCCCAGCAGCTCGACCGGCAGCCGCTTCACTTCGCGATGACCGAGGCGAAGCGCGAGCGGTTGATGATCATGCAGGAGACCATGGCGCGCCAGCGCTATTATGGCCGTGGCGACGGCTATGGCT
>NZ_JBFRDQ010000273.1:0-4411 GCF_052113865.1 Allobosea sp. TAB14
GCGTCAACGTCTCCAAGCTTGGCGTGCGTCCGCATGTCACCGCTGGCGCCGGCGGCTTCATCGACATCACCGCGCGGGCGAAGCGCATCGTCTTCTCCGGCTATTTCAGCGCCGCCGCCAAGCTCGCCATCGCAGATGGCAAGCTCGTCATCGAGAAGGAGGGCAAGGTGAAGAAGCTGGTCGAAGCCGTTGAACATATTTCGTTCTCCGGTCCCCGCGCCGTTGCACAGGGTCAGGATGTAACCTATGTCACCGAGCGCTGCGTGATGAAGCTGACGCCGGACGGCATCGTCGTCACCGAGATCGCGCCCGGCGTCGATCTTGAGCGCGACATTCTCGCTCAGAGCGAATTCCCGCTGCTGGTCCCGAAGCCGCCGAAGCTGATGGACGCCGCGCTCTTCGACGAGGCGCTGATCGGCCTCGAACTCCCCGCGAGGGCRGCATGAGCGAYCCCGTCCGCCTCCACATCGCCTCGGGCATCGCGACGATCAYGCTCGCCMGGCCRGAAAAGCTCAAYGCGCTCGACGACGTCATGGTCGGCCTGCTCGGCCGCTTTGCTGACACCATTGACGCCGACCGCTCGGTCCGTGCCGTCATCCTGACGGCCGAGGGCAAGGCCTTCTGCGCCGGCGGCGACATCGTCGCCTGGGGCGGCTTGTCGCCGCTGGAGATGGGGCAGGGCTGGGTCCGTTCCGGCCACCGCGTCTTCGACAAGCTCGCGCGGATGAAGCCGCCGGTCATCGCCGCGATGAATGGCCACGCGCTCGGCGGCGGGCTCGAGCTCGCCGTCACCGCCGATATCCGCATCTGCGAGGCGCAGGCCAAGATCGGCCTCCCCGAGAGCGGGCTCGGCATGATTCCCGGCTGGTCCGGCACGCAGCGTCTGGTCAGGCGGCTCGGCGGGCAGGTGGCGCGCCGGCTTGCCTTGACCGGCGAGATCGTCACGGCTGAGACGGCGCTTTCGCTCGGGATCGTCGATCAGGTCGTGGAGAAGGGTGGGGCGCTCGCGGCCGCGCAGGCCATGGCCGAGCGCGTCACGGCGCGTGGGCCGGTGGCGAACCTCGTCGTCAAGCAGCTCATCAATGCGGCCGAGGGCGAGGACAGCGCTGCGATCATGGAGACGCTGGCGAGTTCACTCGTCTCCTACACCGAGGATGTGAAGGAGGGCGTCGCGGCCTTCCAGCAGAAGCGCACGCCACAATACCGGGGAGAATGAGATGAGCCGTCCCGTCGCCCTGATCACCGGCGCAAGGCGCGGCATCGGCCGCGCCATCGGCGTCGCGCTCGCCAAGGCGGGCCATGACATCGCCTTCACCGACATTGTCGAGGACGAGGCTACGAACGAAGCATTGAAGCTCTTCCAGGCGGCGGGTGCCGCGGCTCGGTTCTTCAGGCACGATGTCGCGGCCGTCGCGAGCCATGCCGACCTCGTGGCGAACGTCAAACAGCTTTGTGGCCGGCTCGATGTTTTCGTCTCGAATGCCGGCATCGGTGCGCCGGTACGTGGCGACATGCTGGAGATCACGCCGCAGAGTTTCGACGTCGTCATGGACGTCAACCTGCGCGGCGCCGCCTTCCTGAGCCAGGAGGTGGCCAAGGCCATGCTCGCCGACAGGCCGGAGCGCCCGGCCATCGTCTTCATCACCTCGGCCTCGACCGAGCTGGTCTCGATCGACCGGGCGCAGTACTGCGTCTCCAAGCTCGGCCTCTCGATGTGGGCGAAGGCGCTCGCCGTCAGGCTCGCGCCGGAGGGGATTCCGGTCTTCGAGGTCAGGCCGGGCGTGATCCGCACCGAGATGACCGCAAAGGTCGCTGCCAAATACGATGCGCGCATCGCCGAGGGGCTGATTCCCGCCGGCCGCTGGGGCGAGGGCGAAGATGTCGCAGCGGTCGTCGCCGCCCTGACGGGTGGACAGTTCGCCTATGCGACTGGAACAGTGATCAACGCCGATGGCGGCTTGCTGATTCCGCGATTGTAGGGATTCTGCTGCGGCCCCGGGCGAGAACCGGCGGCCCGGCCGGCCGGGAGGATTGATGAGGAAGGCATATGAAGGCAGCCCTGCTTTCGCCACCCGGAACGGGCGGCCCGCATGAGCTATGAATTCGATTTCGCCGACGTCTTCTCGGCATGGCCCGAGCTGCTGCAGGGGCTGCTCAATTCGCTGGTGCTGTCGGCACTGGCGATGGCGATCGGCATGGTGGTTTCCGTCGCGGGCGCGCTCGGCAAGACTTCGGGGCCGCCCTGGCTGCGCCGGATCATCGACGAATATATCGAGCTGATCCGCAACACGCCCTTCCTGATCCAGATCTTCATGATCTATTTCGGCCTGCCCTCGATGGGCCTGAAGATGTCCTCGAACACGGCGGCGCTGCTGGCGCTGGTGGTGAATGTTGGCGCCTATGGCATCGAGATCATCCGCGCCGGCATCGAGAGCATCCAGAAGGGCCAGGTCGAGGCGGGCAAGTCGCTGGGCATGCGCCCGCTCCAGATCTTCCGCTACATCATCCTGAAGCCGGCGATCCAGGCGATCTACCCTTCGCTGACGAGCCAGTTCATCCTGCTGATGCTGAACACCAGCGTCTGCTCGGCGATCGCGGCGAGCGAATTGACGGCGGTGGCGGGCGACATCCAGTCGCGCACCTTCCGCAGCTTCGAGGTCTATTTCGTCGCCACCTGCCTGTATCTCGGCCTCTCCGTCTTCTTCTGGACGGTCTTCGCCGGGATCGAACGCGCCTTCCTGCGCAAGCCAACCCGGTGAGGTGACGACATGCGCACACTCGGATCAGGCGACATCATCTACATCATCATGGCGGTGCGCTGGACGCTGCTGCTCTCGCTCGTCGCCTTTCTCGGCGGCGCGCTGGGCGGGGCGCTGGTCGCGCTCGCCCGCAGCGGCGAATACAAATGGCTGCGCTTCGCCTCGGCTGGCTACATCAAGCTCTTCCAGGGCACGCCGCTGCTGATGCAGCTCTTCCTCGCCTTCTTCGTGCCGGGGCTGTTCGGCTGGTCGGTCGACCCCTGGACGGCGGCGGCGCTCGGCCTGTCGCTGCATGCCAGTGCCTTTCTCGGCGAGATCTGGCGCGGTGCTATCGAGGTCGTGCCGCGCGGACAATGGGAGGCGGCGACCTCGCTGGGCCTACGCTACTGGCCGAAGATGATGCTCGTCATCGCGCCGCAGGCCGTCCGCATCGCAATTCCCCCGACGATCGGCTTCCTGGTGCAGCTCATCAAGGGCACTTCGCTCGCTTCGATCATCGGCTTCGTCGAGCTGACACGCGCGGCGCAGATCATCAACAACGCGACCTTCCGGCCGTTCACGGTCTTCGCGCTCGTCGCGCTGCTCTATTACGTCATCTGCAGGCCGCTCTCGGCCTACAGCAAAAGGATGGAGCAAAAGCTCCTCGTCGCCGCCCGCTGAAGGCGGCGATGCAATTCAGCCTGTCCCAGAGGAGAACGTCCCCATGTCCCTGTTTAAATCGATTTGCCGCCGCGGCCTCGGCACGCTGGTCTTCGCCGGCCTTGCCGCCGCCGCCCTCAACGTCGCCCCGGCGCAGGCCGCTACCCCTGACGAGATCAAGGCCCGCGGCAAGCTGATGGTCGGCGTGCTGACCGACTACCCGCCCTTCGGCGGCACCGACGCCCAGCAGCAGCCGGCCGGCTACGACGCCGATGTCGCGGCGCTGATGGCCAAGGCGCTCGGCGTCAAGCTCGAGCTCGTCCCGGTCACCGGTCCCAACCGCATCCCTTATCTGCTGACCAACAAGGTCGATCTGTTGATCGCCACCTTCGGCATCACGCCCGAGCGTCAGAAGCAGGTGCTGTTCTCCAACCCCTACAGCACGCTGACGATCTATGTGCTGGCCCCCAAGAGCGTGAACGTCAAGACGCCGGAGGATCTGAAGAACGTCACGATCAGCGTCGCGCGCGCCTCGACGCAGGACATCGCGATCAGCAATGTCGCCCCTCCCGGTACCCCGCTGAAGCGCTATGACGACGACGCCACCGCCCTGCAGGCCCTGATCTCCGGGCAGGTCCAGGGCATGGGCGCCAGCAACACCATCCTCGCCCAGCTCAACAAGGATTATCCGCAGCTCGGCATCGAACCCAAGATCACGCTCAAGGAACAGGCCAACGGCATGGCCTTCCGCAAGGCCGATACCGCGCTGGCCGAGTTCTCGAACAAGTTCATCGCCGAGATCGAGGGCAACGGCGAACTGTCCAAGATCAACCAGAAATGGTTCGGCATGCCGCTGCCGAAGCTGCCGCCGATGCCGCAGTTCGAAGGCACCAAGTGGTGATCGCTCACGGGGCCTGACGGCTTCTGAAACTGGATGCGCCCGGTCCTGTGCCGGGCGCATCTCCAACCGAACCAGAACGGCTTTTGCAGATGTCCGCGACCGCTCCCTCCGC
>NZ_JBFRDQ010000274.1:0-4364 GCF_052113865.1 Allobosea sp. TAB14
CCTGAAGGCTTCCTAGCCGAGACTGTGTTCAACGGCTCATTTTCTGGACATTCGATCTAGCCACTGAGTTACTTAGTGGCTAGATCGACCCTCAGGCCTGCCAATCGCCGACCATCTCGACGTAACAGTAGCCGCTGACCTTCTCGTTGCGCACGGTGCCGCTGACCGAGCTAGCGCCTTCATAGCGCGCGTGCATGCCCCTGACCTCTTGCTCACGCGGCTTCGCAACCACCTGAAGATCCATGTCGAGCGCACGCACTTTCACCCGCCATCTGGTCGGGAAGCGGGAGCCGGACTGCGGGCTGACCCAGTAGTCACAGGCGTCGTCGACGAGCGGGACCAACTCGGCAACCCTATGCCTGCCGCTTTCGTCAATCACAGTCACCCATGCGTCTGACTTGCCGTCCAGGCCAGCGGCATCCCAAAGGCTGATCCGCCAACCGTTGCTGAGGTTGAGGTCCATCCAAGTCCACTTGCCGCGCGGCGGGCCAAGCGGTTGCTTTTGCCATTGCCGGTCGAACCAACTCATACCCGAGGCCGGGAATTCACGACCATCCACGAGCAGACGGCCTGTCGTTTCCAGCGTCGGGATCGAGTACTGGTAGACGTCCATGCCCAGCATGTCGAACCGCGCCGTCCCCTTATTGTAGAGCGGATGACCGACGGCCCTAAGGGTCACATCGATGCTGGCGCCCTTGATCTGTGCACGAATACGCAATTCGTCCAGCGTTCCCGAAATCAAACTGTTCGGCGTTCTGACAAGCAGCCGATCCGAGCTGGCTTTCGCGCGAAAAATCGAGTGAAAGCCATGCTGCACGCCATACCAGCCTGTAGTCTCATCGGTGATGCTTACCGCGCTGTCCACGCCAACAGTGATCCCCCGGATGCTAAGTGCGAACAGGTGGACCAAGTAGTTGAGCGTATGTCCCTGAGACTCGAAGTGGCCGATAGCAAACCACGAGTTGAGCGTGTATCCGGGTTTGTGTGCCAGATCAGCGACGATGTCGACGCTTGTTGGAATGGCACCCGTCTGCGTAGCCAGATTTGCTGTAAGGAGCGGTACGGTCACATGCTTACCTTTCTGCTTCACGTGCTGGGCGAGCGGCTCCGAGCCCCGCTTGGCGGCGCTGCAAAGCAGTTGCTCCGGTAAAATGATCTTTATGCCGAAATATGTAATATGCATATAATTTGGAGTCGGTGGCGTCAACTAAAAATATGTATAATGCACATTATTCTGGCGATTATGCAGGCGGGATGAACGAGGCGAAGCCTGAGTTGTAACATCAGCGCCGAGTCTGGCGGCGCTCAGCGCTGCCGAACCTTCAGACCGGGGCGCCACGCTTGTTGGCCTTGTCGGCGAGATTGTCGTGGATACCCGTGCCTCAGAACTGCATTGCGTCCCTCGGTCGCGAAGCCAATTTGCGAGTCTATTGCGGCGGCGGGCCCGCATCGAGGCGATCTTCTCGGCACCGGTCGGCAAATTGCCGTTGGTCAGCACCCTGTCGGGAGCGCGAGTGCAGGACACGATGGCTAAGGCCAGCCATTTTGGTCTCGCGATAGAATGGCGAGGGACGCGCCGCCGGAAAACATTTCAGGAGACTTTACATAGCTGCATATCATAGGTACCTATGATGAACTTTGTTCAAGCCTTGGATTGTCAAATGGATGAAAGATCTAGTTCGCAGGTGATCGTCGTTGGCGCGGGCCCCACGGGCCTGATGCTGGCCGCCGAGTTGAGTTTGGGAGGTGCCGATGTCACGGTGATCGAACGGCGCTCCACGGGCACTTTTGGCGAGTCACGCGCTCCCGGCATCAATGCTCGCACAATGGAGATATTCGGCCAGCGAAATTTGGCCCAACGATTTCTCGAGCGGGGACGCCAACTTCCAGCCGTGCTGTTTTCGGGTCTTCCCATGATGCCGAAAGAGGTGGATCCGGACTGGCCGGATGCTCTTATCCTGCCGCAGTCTGAAACCGAACGGATATTGGGAGAACGCGTCGAGGAGCTTGGGGTGCCCATCAGATGGTCGACGGAGCTTTTGCACCTTGCTCAGGACACGTTCGGCGTGGATCTCATCGTCGACGATGGGGGCGAGGCGAGAGCGCTGAGGGCACAGTATGTTGTCGGATGTGACGGTGGTCATAGCGCCGTGCGGCGAATCTGCGGGTTGGCCTTCCCTGGAGATGACCCAGTTTCCCACTGGATCGTCGCCGATGTTCAGCTTGGTAATCCTCCCAACGAACGTGAATCGTTTGGGCGGAATACACGGATCGGAACCTACCAAGTCTCGCGCGCGGAGTCGGATTGGTATCGCATCAGCTTGATGAAACTCGCCGCTCCGAACGATCGGAACGCGCCGGTCACGTTGGACGAGTTACGTCAAGCTATGCTCGAAGGTCTCGGTACCGACTACGGCTTGCTCAAGGCTCGTTGGATGTCGAGGTTCGCGGATGGTTGCAGACAGGTAGATCAGTACCGTCACGGACGAGTCTTCCTCGCGGGAGATGCCGCGCATACGCACTCGCCAATTGGCGGCCAAGGCCTCAATCTCGGGATCCAGGACGCGGTGAATTTGGGTTGGAAACTCAGTGCAGTTGTAGCTGGCGCGTCGGCCGAGCCTTTGCTCGATACATATCATCAGGAGCGCCATCCGGTCGCGGAGCGGGTGCTGGAGTTGGCGAGAGCGCAGACGGCGCTCATCAAGCCTGGACATCAGATCGACGCATTGCGCAACGTCGTTGGAATGTGGCTCGACATACCGGAAGTGATGCGTGGGATGGCAGGGACGTTGAGCGGTCTTGCGCTCCGGTATCCATGGGGCGCGGATCTGCATCCCCTCGTAGGACGACGCATGCCGAATCTTTCCCTGCTTACGGACCATGGGAAGCAGGATACATTTACGCTGATGCACTCAGCGCGCCCGCTTTTGCTGAGTTTCAATCAAACGAAGGGAACAGTCGTACCAGACCGCTGGATCTCGGCGGTCGACTACTTCGAAGTCAGCCCCGACGTCGACGGCAACTCGCTGAACTGGCACCTTCCTGTGCTTGGCTCAATTCCAGCATTGGCGGCGGCATTCGTTCGGCCGGACGGCTACGTCGCTTGGGTTGAGGCAGAGGGCGAGCCATCAACTAGCGCCTCACTGGCTGATGCGATGGAGAGGTGGTTGGGCTGATGAGCGAACGGGCGAATATTGGAGATGGGAAGGCGACGGCAGGCACACTATGGACGACATAGATCCCAGACAGTCGCCATCCTTTTATATCAAGCGGGTGGCGCAGGAACTGACGCGCTTGGCAGAAGCTGAGCTACGGCCTCTTAACTTGGGGATGGGAAGCCTCCCCGTGTTGACAGCGCTGAAGACCGGCGAGGCTTCTACACAGGCAGATCTCGCGAGGTTGCTCCACGTTGAACAACCTTCCATGGCCCAAACGCTTGCGCGACTTGAACGAGACGGTTTCATAACTCGAACTCCGCTTAGTTCGAATAGACGCATACAGCGAATTGACCTGACGCCCGCAGCTCACGAGATTTTGCCACAGAGTAAACATTTACTTCAGAAAGGCAACAACCGTTCCCTTGCGGGATTTTCGCCGGAGGACGTCAATGTTTTACTATCTTTTCTTAGGCGGATGTATGCAAACATTCGAGACGATGATCGAAGCTGAGGTAAGTGTCGTGTCGTAGTGTCGGCCGAGCAGGTCTGATCTCCAAGCTCGGCGACTGCGGGTTAATTCGGTCCGCGAAAACCTGCAGATGTCTCATCACACTCTTTCGGAAGCAGACTTTTTGGGGAACATAGAGAGTAGCCCAACCGCGCCCAATCCAGTCAGTGCGATGGCGGTGAGGGCCACGGCCCAGCCTATGAAGTTTTGCTGCTGGATCAAAAGCCCACCCGCGATGGGCGCTATGATATTGATGAGGGAGGCAAGCGACTGAGCCATCCCCATCGCAACGCCCTGCGAGGTGGGCGGCACCGCAAGGCTTAGCGCTGCGACGAGTGTGGGTCTTGCCAGCCCTACGCCGGAGGCGATCGCAAGAACTCCAACTGCCAGCCCAGGGATCGTATTGCCGAAACCGATGAGGACGAAACCGGACGCAAGCAAGGCGAACGAAGCTACGGCGACCGTCCTCTCGTGGAAAGTCGAGCCAATGGCGCGCATCACCACAATCTGAATCAGAATGTTTGTTGCGCCGGCGGCAGTGAATAGGAGCCCGATTTCTGTCGGGCCAAAGGATTCGCCGCCCCAATGGTATCGCGCTTGAAGCACAAGAGCGAGTTGCGAACTGAACAAGCTGAACGCCATATACAACAAAGCGATTGCGGTCAGAAGCGCCTTCACATTTGGCAGCTTAACTAGGT